>CAZJXU010000001.1:0-1538 GCA_964550095.1 uncultured Spirochaetales bacterium
GTTACGGCAACCGGCGTGGTCTGAATGTCCACCTCGCCGCGCCGGGTTGCGGTAACGACGATTTCCTCCAGCCCCTCGGGCTCGTCCTGGGCCGCAGCCTGATGGGCCGGCGCCAAAAGCAAAAGGGCCAGGGCAAGGGGCGCGCAGCGCCGCAGCGGTGAGGGAATGCTCATGATGTCCTCCTGTTCTGTTCTGTGAGCGAAACGCGCCGGGGCGCCGGGGCCTTCCTTGGTGTTCGGAAAAACGCATTCGGCCGCGCCCCCGGGCCGAATGCGCCTGGACGGAGCCGGCTCAGGTGGTCTTCCAGCTCTGCAGCTCGGGAAGCACATCCTTGGCGAAGAGCCGCATGCTCTTTTCCGCCTGCGCCCCGGTCAGACCGCCGTAACTCACCTGGATGGTGAGGTCGAAATCGGCAAGCGACTGGCGCCGCTTCTCCATCTTTTCGAGTATCTGCTGCGGCGTGCCGAAGGTGTTGATGTCGGCGAAGCCCTGCGCCGCCTCCGAAAGGCCGGTCTGCTGCAGGCCGACCGCGTTCTCCGCGTAGTCGCCGTAGCCCTTCATCTTCTTGAAGTGCTCGCCGGCCATCTCGTAGTGCTCCATGACCGTGATGTAGTAGTTGGCCATGTACTCGCGGGCCATCTCCTCCGCCTTGTCTGCGCTCTCGTCGCAGGCCAGGAAATCCACGCACACCGGGGAGGGCGCGGGCCTGCCGTGCGCCTCCTGATAGAGCGTTCGGTAGCGCTCGAAGTGGGGCGCCATCTCCTCCCAGGGCTTTTGCGCAAAGCTCATCATCTTGGCGCCCAGCTTCGACACGATCGGCACCGAGTCGGAAGACATGCCGACGGCGTAGAAGCGGTCCTTGAAGCTCGCGTAGGGCTTCGGGCGCACCTCCGTGCGCACCTGCTTGTAGTACTTGCCGTCGCCCTCGATCACACCGGTTTCCAGCGCGCGCTGAATCATCACGGCCGCTTCGTCGAAGCGGTCGCGCGCCTCGTTCATATCGACCCCGAAAACATCGTACTCGCGGCGCGCCAGGCCGCGGCCGATGCCGAAGAGCGCGCGCCCCCGGCTCAGGTGGTCCAGCACGATCATGCGCTCCACCACCCGCAGCGGGTCGTTCCAGGGCAAAATCACGGCCCCGGTGAGCAGCTTGATGCGCTCCGTGCGCGAGGCCATGTAGCTCAGGAACTGCAGGTTGTCCGGCGACATGGCGTAGTTGTAGAAGTGGTGCTCCACCGCGCTCAGCGTGTCGAAGCCGAGCGGTTCGGCCAGGCCGGCCAGGTGAATGTCCCGCTCCCAGGCTTCCTGGTCGCTGATCCCGTCCTGGAAGTTCTGAAACACCATCAGCAGTCCGACTTTCATGTTCGTTCCTCCTCGCGCTCGGCTCGCGCCGATTGCCTGCTCTGCCTGTTTGCTTCCTCGCGTGGCGCGCGCCGCCTCGCGGGCGGCGCGGCGTCTCATTCAAAGCTGTAGCTGAGCTCGATGCCGAAGGTGCGGGGCGGCCTGGTCGCCGCGTAGGACCACAGGCCCGCCACGTC
>CAZJXU010000002.1:0-3587 GCA_964550095.1 uncultured Spirochaetales bacterium
TCCGCATCAGCACGCTCGCGCCTCGCGGCGGCGCCTTCGCGTCTCGCATCGGCATAAACGCTCCTCGAATCGACCGCCTTGCGCAGAACATCCGCGTGCTCCAGGTGCGCATCGGCCATTTCCCGATCAGCGTTGGCCGACTCGTGATCGGCGTCGGCATACTCGCGCAGCGCATCGACATACTCGCGCCTCGCATCGGCAAGTTCATCCACCGCATCGATGCCTTCGCGCTGCGCATTGACACGATCACGATATGCATCGGCGTACTTTCGACTCGCATCCGCTACTTCACGGTCGGCATCGGCATTCTTGATCATTGCGTCGGCGAAGTCACGTTGTGCATCAGCAAGCTCGCGACGCGCATCGACATACTCGTGTACTACATCGGTGTACTCGTCCTCCGCATCGGCGAACTCGCGATACGCATCGGCAAAATCGCTTGCCGCATCAGCAGCCCGGCGCGCCAGTTTTTTCATCGAAGGGCGGTGTTTTATTTTCCTCATCGCATAGCCTCGAAACGGGGGCTTGTTTGCGCGGCACCCCCGTTCCGACCCTCGCTGGCGGTGAACCAGCGCCGCGCATGGCGCCCGCGCCCCTCGCTTTGATCACGGCGGAAGCTCATGGCCCCGATGATACCGGGGCAGGCCGCTCACCGCCCCCAAAGGGCAGGCATTTCGCCCTGCGGCGGCTACCCTGTCCCGCCGAGCGGCCTGCGAGGGGGCCGGGCGCTGCGCCCGGGCAGCCCGGGCAGGCGCTGGAGCTTGAACCCGCCCGCTTTCCGCTCCCGGCCCACGCGCCGGGGGGCCGACGTTCCGGAGGTTGCCGCCGTGGCCGACGTGATTTTGCTGCAGGGCATCCAGGTGCCCGCCGCCCTGGGCGTAACCGCCGCCGAGCGGCGCATGCGCAGGCCGGTGACCATCGATCTGGAACTCGAAACCCCCCTGCTCGAAGCGGGCCGGAGCGACCGCATCGGTCGCACCATCCACTACCGCCGCGTCTTTGAAGTCGTGGAAGACGTGGCCTCGCACCAGGAGCATCGCCTGGTCGAGGCGCTCGGGCATCGCATCGCAGCCGCGGTGCTGGGCAAGTTCGGTGTGGATGCTGTCACCGTAACGGTGCGCAAGCCGAGCCCGATCGCGGGCGTGCTGACACACGCGGGCATTCGCATCCACCGCAAGCGGGGCGAGCTTTGACGCCCGGCGCGCCTCCGCTTTCCACCAGGGCGCGGCGTCCATGAGGGCGCGGCCCCTCATGATGGTGTGGCCCCTATGATGGCGTGGACCTCATGAGGGCGTGGCGTCGCGCCGGCGGCGCGTCCGCTGCCGTGTGGCTGCGCAAACTCGGCGCCGTCTCGGCCTCCGCCCTGCTCTCCACACTGCGCATGCTTCCCGAAAGGCGCGCCTCGGCCTTCGGCGCCGCGCTCGGCCGCAACTGGGCAAAGCTCGGCGGCCCCGGCGCGCGCGACGCCTTCGTCAACTTGCGCATCGCCTTTCCCGAATGGGACGAAGCGCGCCGCCGCCGCGTGTTCATCGCGTCGATGGAAAACCTCGGCCGCGGCCTGGCCGAGTTCGCCTGGATGGGCTCTATCGCACCGGAAGAACTGCGCCGCCGCGTGCGGGTGGAGGGCGACGAGCACCTGCAGGCAGCGCGCCGCACGAGTCCGAACGGCGGGCTGGTGCTGCTGACCGCGCACCTCGGCAACTGGGAGTTTTTTGCCGCGCTGATGCATGCGCACGGCTATCCGCTCACCGTGGTGTATCGCCCGCGCGGCAGCCCCGTGTTTGACGACCTGCTGCTTCGCCGGCGCAGCGCGGGCGGCGCGCAGTACCTGGCGCGGGGCAGCGCAGCGCGCAGCGCACTGCGCGCACTCGCCGACGGACGCTACCTGGCGATGCCCTACGACCAGAACTGCCGCCGCGACGAGGGCGTGTTCGCGCCCTTCTTCAGCCGCCTGGCCTGTTCGCGCACGGCCCCGCCGCGTCTCGCCATGCGCGCCCGCGCACCGGTGGTGCCCATCTTCCTGCACCGCGAGCCCGACGGCTTTCACCATGTCTGCCACATACGCCCCGCCATCGAGATGGAATGGGAAGAAGGCCCGGGCGATGCATCCTCCGCCGCCTTGCAGCGCAACGTGTCGCGCTGGAACCGGGCCATCGAAGATGAAATTCGCGCGGCGCCCGAGCAGTGGAACTGGATTCACCGTCGCTGGCGCACCGCGCCGCCCGGAGAACCCAGCCCGCCCTACGGCTGATCCGGGCGCAGCACCGAACGACCGCGTGCGTTTTCGACCGGGTGTGCGACTTCAACCGGGCGCGCGGTTTCGGCCAAGCGTTCGACATCGACCGGGCGCGCAAACGCCAAACCCCGCGCGCCGCCCCGTTTCTGTTGGCGCCCCCGAGTCTTGCTAACAAGTATGGAACCATACATCCTTGCGCGCGGAAACAGACAGCGCGCCCCGCTCAGCGCTCCAGCACGGCCAGCGACTCCACGTGCGGCGTCTGCGGAAACAGGTCGAATGCCTCCAGCGAAACCAGACGGTACCCCGCCTCGCAAAGACGGCGCACATCGCGCGCCTGGGTTGCAGGGTTGCATGCCAGGTAAACGATGCGCTCCGGTGCCAGCGCACTGATGCGCGCGGGCGCATTCCGGTGCAGGCCGCGCCTGGGCGGATCCAGCAACAGCAACTCGGGACGAAAGTCTGCCAGCCGCACGCTTTCCAGTTTCTGTTCCGCCATGCCGGTGTGCACTTCCACGTTATCGAGCCGCGCCTGCGCCAGGTTATGCTCGAGGTCCCGCACTGCGCGACCCTGCGCTTCCACCACCAGCACCCGCTCGAAGCGCCGCGCGAGGCCCAGCGTGAAAAACCCGGCGCCCGCAAAAAACTCCAGCGCCCGCGCGCCGCGCCCAGCAGCCTGCAGTACGGCCCCTGCCAGCGTGCTGCGCAACAGGTGATTGGCCTGGTAGAACACGCCCGCCGAAATGCGCAGGCGATCGCCTTCCAGCTCCAGGAAAACCGGCGCGTTCGGGCGGCCGTCGCCGCTGATGGAAACCTCGCCGCCGCCGTCGCCGTTCGCCAATGTCAACTCGCCGTCGCCCCCGGGCGAATGCTCGGCCAACGCTTTCAGCGCGGCGTTCAGCGCCGGGTCGAGCACAGGGCATTCGGAAACGGCGCACAGCTCGTGAGAGCCGGCGCGCCGGTAACCGACCCGGCCCGCGCGAAAGCCCAGCCGCGCGCGGCTGCGGTAGGCGTAAGGCGCCGGGCTCGGCGTGAAGCGCACGGGTTCGGGCGGCGCGAGCTTCGCGATGCGCGCAAAGGCGTCCCGCACAATGCGCTCTTTGGCCCGGCACTGCTCCGCGTAATCGATGTGCTGCCAACTGCAGCCGCCGCAGTCTCCCACCAGCGGACACAAAGGCGTGATGCGCGCAGCGCCCGCCTCCAGCACGCGCACCACCTCGGCGCGGGCAAAGGACTGCCGCGCGCCGCCGCCGGTACGGGTGCGCGCCAGCACCAGGTCGCCCGGGCAGCTCCCGGACACGAACACCACGCGCCCCGTTTCGTCGCGCGCCACCCCGTCGCCCTCGCTGGA
>CAZJXU010000003.1:0-7785 GCA_964550095.1 uncultured Spirochaetales bacterium
CAGGTTGAAGTCGGGCGAATCCACCAGCACCAAAAGCTTCGGTCGATGCTCGCGCAGCGCACGGAACATGCGGCGAAAGGCGGAGAGCACGCGCGGCAGGTCGGTCCAGAGCAGCGCGAAGCCGCCCACCGCCAGCTCGCGCTGCTCCACCAGCAGTTCCACGCCGGCGCGGCGCATTGCATCACCCCCGAGGCCGCAAAGACGCAGCTCCGGGCGGCGCCGGTGCAGTGCCCGCGCCAGGTCCGCCGCGTGCATTTCGCCGGAGGCGTCCGCGGCCGAAAGCAGCACGACGCTCACCGGGCTTTCTCCCGGATGCAGTCAACGGTCGAAAGCAGCTCGACGCTCACCGGGCATTCTCCCGGATGCAGTCCGCGGCCGATAGCAGCACGACGCTCACCGGGCATTCTCCCGGATGCGTCCGCGGCCGAAAGCAGCACGACGCTCACTTTGCATTCTCCCGTATCCCGTCCAGAATGCGCAGCGCGGTGTGCAGCGCGTCCCGCGCCTGTTCGCCCGTGCCGGCGCGCACGCGGCGTTCACGCACCGCGTTCAGAAAAGCGCGCAGTTGCGCTTCCAGCGGGTCGTCCTGTGCGCCTTCCGTGCCGGGTTCCGCGTCGAGGCGTTGCGGCGCACCGGCGCCGTCCTGCTCGATGCCGGCCTCCTGCTTCAGAAAATCCACCCGCAGGCGCGCGCCTTCCTGGTGGAACACCATGTCGCGCACGCTCTCTCCCCGCGTGCGCTCGGCGCTGAGCTGCGCTTCGGCGCCGGAGGGAAACAGGAGCCGGGCCTCGGCGGCATCCACCAAGCCTGAACGGCCGATGCGCCCGCTGCTTTCGATTCGCTGCGGGGTTTCCCCGAGCACGCGCTGCACGATATCGATGTCGTGAATCATCAGGTCGCAGACGACGTCGTCGCGTACGCCGCGCTGCGGAACCGGGTTGTGCCGCCGGGCGATGATGCGCTGCGGGCGAGCCAGGTGAGGACGCGCGCGGCGCAGGGCGGGGCTGAACCATTCCACGTGGCCGACCTGCAACACCCGCCCGCTTGTGCGGGCCGCATCGACCAGACGCTCCGCCTCTTCGCAGCTCGCCGCGATCGGCTTTTCGACCAGCAGGTCGAGCCCCTGCGAAAGCAGGTGCGCCGCGCTTTGTGCGTGCAGCGCGGTCGGCGTGGCCACCACGGCGGCGTCCGCGCGGGCAAAGCATTCCGCCGCCGCCGTCGCCCCTGCGGAAGCGGCGTCGCCCACATCACCGGAAACTCCTCCGGAAGCGACCGCGCCGACGACCGGAGTTCCGGAAGCGACCGCGCCCCCACCCCCGGCGCTTTCCGCGCCAACCCCGACCGTGCTGCCGACCGAACCGTCGCTGCCGCCGGCCCCGAGCGCTGCCGCACCGCCGGCACTTTCCACACCGGCCCCGAGCGACGCCACGCCGACGACGTCGCCGCTTTCCGCGACTCGAAACGCGGGGCACGCCAGCTCTTCGGAAACGCGCGCCAGCGCCGCAGCATCCGTATCGACCACGCCCAGCAGTTCCACCGCCTCGCCGCGCGCGGCGAAGTCGCGGATTTTCCGGGCGTGCAGGCGGCCGATGTGACCTACGCCCACCACCAGCAGCGAGAGTGTCTTCACGAGCCCCGACTCCAGGCGGCAATCGTGGCTTCATCTACGCACAGCACCCGCACGCCTGCCGCTTCCGCCTCGGCGAGCAGCGTTTCGCGCTCGATGAGCACGGTGACCTCCGCCTCCACAGCCAGGATCTGTGCGCCGCCCGCAGCCATGGCGCGAATCGTGTCCGGCCCCACGGTGGGCAAATCGAAGCGCGGGTCCTGGCCGGCGCGCATGACCTTGACCACGCACACGGTTCCGCCCGCGGCGCGCGCGCAGCCCCGGGCGATGGTCTCGTCGGTGTGTTCGGCGCGTTCCCGGGCATACACGCCCCCCTCGCCCACCACCACGGTCTGGCCGGTGCCGGAGGCGCCGTGTGCCCGGGCCTGGCAAAAGCCCGTTGCAATCAGCGCGCGCTCTGCGGCGTTCGGCGCAGGGCCGCAAAGCAGGCCCGCGGGCGCGCGCAGCTCCGGGGTAAAGGCGAGCTGCTCCAGCACCTCGAAGCCCGCATCTTCGAAGGCGCCGGCGATGGCGCCGAGCAGCGCATCGTCGCTGCTTTTCGTGAGCCTGGCGAGCAAGGCGAGCGCCACCGCGTCGGGCTTGAACGGGACGCCGCCTTGCAGGGCGGACTTCGGCGTCTTGCCCGCCATGACCAATTGCGTGGCGCCGCTTTGATTGAAAAAATCAAAAGCGGCCTGGAACTCGCCCAGCCGGCGCCATTCAAAAAAGGAAGCCTCGGCTTCCAGCTCGGGGTCGGCCAGGCCTTCGAAGGCGAACACCGCGGTCTTTCGCCCACGGCGCCGGGCAGCCCGCGCTATCTCCAGCGGCAAGCGCCCGGCGCCGGCCAGCAGGCCGAGCGCGCTCACTTGCGACTGAAACCGCGCTCCGAGCTTTCGAGAAACCGGAGCAACCTGAAGGCCGGGTCGGTCGTGAACCCCTCTTCCCGGACCCGGTCCAGGGCTTCGGCAAAGCGCAGCTTCGATTGGAAGATGATGTGATAGGCCCGCCTGATTTCCCTGTTTTCCTGCTCTGAAAAACCGCGGCGCTTAAGTCCCACGTGGTTGACGCCGCGCAGCGTGGTGCGTTCCCCGGACACAATCATGAAAGGCGGCGCGTCCAGGGAAACACCGGAGAGCGCGCCCACCATGGCCGATTCTCCCACGCGCGCAAACTGGTGCACTCCCGAGAGACCTCCGATCACGGCGTAGTCCTGCACCTCGCAGTGCCCGGCCAGGGCCGCGTTGCTGGCGACGATGACGTGCGAGCCGATTTTCGCATCGTGCCCGATGTGAGTGCCGTTCATGAACAGGTTGTCGTCGCCGATTTCGGTGCAGCCGCCGCCTTTCAGCGTGCCGACGTGGATGGCGGTGTGCTCGCGAATCACGTTGCGCTTGCCGATCACCAGAGCGGTGGCGTTTTCCGGTTTGAAGTCCGTGTCCTGGGGCTCTTCGCCCACCACCGCGTAAGGGAAGATGCGGCAGCCCTCGCCGATGCGGGTGCGCCCACAGACGTGGGCGCCGGGAGCGAGCGTCACGCCCGGGCCGAGTTCGACCTCGGGCCCGACGTAGGCGCCCGCGCCGACCACCACGTCGTCCGCAAGACGCGCCCCGGATTCCACCACGGCGCAGCGGTGGATTTTCGGCAAGCAACTAGTCCTTGTCGAAGCGGGAAACGACCAGGTCGGTGATGTCCAGCTTTTCCTGCGCATAGAGCAGGATGGGGTTGTTGTTGCTTTCCAGGATCATCGTGAAGCCCTGCTCTTTGCCCACATCCGTGATCACCTGCCGCAGTTTCTGCTGCAAAGGCGCATAGAGGCGGCCCCGGTCGATCTTCAGTTGCCCTTCCAGTTCCTGGGAGCGGGATTCCAGCCGGTTCTGCAGCTCGGCGAGCTGGGAGCGCTTCTGGAACAGCGCATCTTCCGAGAGCACGAAGCGCTTGTCCTCCAGCTCGTCCATCAGCTCGCGTCTTTGCTTGCCCAGGGGCTCCAGCTCGGCCTGGGCCTCGCGCTGCTTGCGTTCGAACTCCTCGCGCGCGGCCTTGCCCTCTTCGGTGCTGAAAAAGGCGCGCTCGAAGTCCACCACTCCTACCTTGACCTCCTGAGCCTCGGCCGCACCCGCGCCTGCGAGCAGGGC
Organism: uncultured Spirochaetales bacterium; assembly: GCA_964550095.1. Taxonomy (GTDB): domain Bacteria; phylum Myxococcota_A; class UBA9160; order UBA9160; family UBA6930; genus JAHRAN01. The sequence continues at coordinate 3,739 of CAZJXU010000003.1, forward strand.
CAGGGTGAGCGCCAGGGCCGACATCAGGGCCAAAGGGGCCGAAAAAAGTTGCGTGCTTCGCTTCATGTGCTGTGACTCCTCGTCAATGGTAGGGGATGAATCGTGCGGCTCAGAAAGTCTGGCCGCCTACGGAAAACTCGAACACCGACGAATCCTCGTCCGCGTGGCGATCGAGCGGGAAGCCCAGAAAGGCCTGCAGGGGGCCGAAGGGGGAAAACCACAGGGTGCCGAAGCCCGTGCCCATCCGCCACAGGTCGAAATCCGTGAAGGATTCTTTCTCGGAGAAGGAGTTCCCGAAGTCGAAAAAGCCGATACCGATCAGCCCCAGCTGCTCCGAAATGGGGAAGCGGTATTCGAAGCTGCCCAGGAAGAACTTGTTGCCGCCGATCACGTCCGTCTCGTCCAGATCTTCGAAGTCGTCGATCTCGCGGTCGCCGAAATCGTTGCACAGGCCGTCGCCGTCGCCGCCGAGCAGCGGGGTGTCCTCGCACTCGCCGGCCAAATTGCGGCCGACCGGCTGAAACACGACGCCGCTGCCCGCCTCGCCCGTCACGTCTATCTCCCGAATCACGGGACGCCTCGGGCCCAGCGAGCGCCCCTCGTAGCCGCGCAGCTGGTAGCGCCCCACCCCGCCCAGGAAGTAGCGCTCGGAGAGCGGCAGCTTGATGTCCGTGTCGATCTTTTCGAGCTGCTTCGGGAGCTGATCCGCGTTCACGCCATCCAGCGCCGCGATGTCGCCCCCGTACTGCTTCAGGTTGGAGTAATCGAAGTCATCCACATCGTTGAAGGAAAAGGCCCAGCCGAAGCGCCCGCCCAGCACCCAGGTGCCATTGCGACCGGTGGGCACCCAGCCCGGCGTGTTTCGCGAATTGCGCATGTAGTACACCGCGCTCGCTTCGGCGCGCACAAACTTGCTGAAGCCGCCCAGGCCGGCGATGTCGAGCGAGGCCTCTGCAACGCGCCCCCTGGTGGGCGCGATGCGGTCGTTGCGCGTGTCCTGGCGCAGCGAGAGGCCGAGCAGGCTGGCGGTCTCGTCCGAAGACACCAGCTCGCGCACGATAGGCGAAGCGGCCTCGCTGGCCGACACCTCGCGGTCAACATCGCGCTGGGTCCAGCTATAGCGCAAAAAGCCGCGCGTTTGCCCGGTGTTGTCGAGCAGGTGCGAAAACATCACTTCGGCGCCCAGCGTTTCCAGCTCGAAGTCGGAATACTCAACGCTGGTGCGGAAGGCCTGCGTGCGCAGGCCGAAGGTGGTGTCCCGGAAGTAGGGGTCGTAGAAGGTGATGAAAAAGCGGTCGGTGCTGCTGCCGACATCCAGCGAAATCGAGCCGCCGTAACCGCGCCCCAGCAGGTTGGACTGGCTGATGGAGCCGGTGAGCACGAAGCCGTCGCGCGAGGAATAGCCGGCGCCGAAAGAAAGCGAGCCCGTGGGGCGCTCCACCACGCGCATCTCCAGGTCGAGCAGATCGGGGTGGTCGGTGAGCTTCGGCTCCACCTGCACCTCTTCGAAAAAGCCCAGCACCTCGACACGGCGCCGGCTGATCTCGATGGCGCGCGCCGAGTACAGCTCGCCTTCGACAATCTGCATCTCGCGGCGCAGCACCGAATCCACGGTGCCGGTGTTGCCGGTGATGTCGATGCCGCTCAGGAAGTAGAGCGGCCCCTTGTTCACCTCGAAGGTCAGCGCCACCGTGGAGCTTTCGTCGTCCACCCGGGTGAGGGGCCGTACCTCGGCGGTGTAGAAACCGCGGTCGGTGTAGCGGTGTTCGAGTATTTCGATGTCCGTGTCCAGCGCCTCGCGGCTGAACACGTCTCCTATTTTCAGGTTCAGCAAGGGACGCAGCCGCTCCAGGTTGACGGTGGCGTCGCCCGCCACGTCCACGGAGCCGACGCGAAAACGCGGCCCCTCGTTGATGCGCACCACAACGCTAAGGCCCTTTTCTTCTGCGTCGGGCTCCACTTCCGGCGCGCTGATTTCGGCGCGCACGTAGCCGGTGTTGCGGTAGCGCTCTTCGATGGTGCGCAAATCCTGCTGGAAAATCGGCTCGGAGTACGAGCCGGACTTGCTGAACATCTGCGTGGTCCAGGAACGCCAGGTCCAGACCTTGGTTTTGAAATCTTCCATCAGCACTTCGTCGTCGAAAGCTTCGTTGCCGACGAAGTCGATGCTGCGCAGCTTCAGCTTTTTGCCCTCGTCCACGGTGAAGTGAACGGCCACCGCGTCGTTCGGCAGCTCTTCGGTCTCGTAGCGCACCTTGGCCAGGTAGAAGCCTTCGGCGCGGTACAGGGCCGCCACCCGCTGCCGGTTTTCAAAAATCAGCGGCAGGTCCAGGGTCGAGCCCGTAGTGAGCGTCATGTTGTCCTTGATCTGCTCTTCGTCCAGTTCGTCGTTGCCGGTGATGGTCACCTGGCGCACCACCGGGTTTTCCTTCACTTCGAAAACGACGACCCGGCCGGGCAGCGTTTCCGACTCCTCCTCGTACACCCGCACGTCGCCGAAAAAGCCGAGTTCGTGGATGGAGCGCAAATCGTCCGCCACCTGCAGCGGGCTGAAGGGCCGCCCGGCTTCGCTGCCGATGCGCGTGCGGATGGCGGCCTCTTCGATGCGCTTGTTGCCCCTAACCTGCACCTCGGCGATCAGGTCGCTCTCGTCGTAGTCGCCGCCGCTGGGCATCAGCCGCGCCACCGGCACCACGCGCAGCACCACGTGCACGCCCTCCCGCCCGGTGCGGGCGTCGAAGTCCGCCGTTGCAATCTCCGGCAACCCGGCGAGGCGTTCGATTTCCTCGGCCAGGGCCTCGCTCGAAAACACATCGCCGCGGCGAACGCGCAGCCGCTCCAGAAAGGGCTGCGGATTGGGAACGCCTTCGACTGCAATCGAAAGGACGCGCAGCTCCTGTTCGCCGTGCGTCGCCAGCCCGATGACGCGCCCTGCAAGCTCGTCGATGCGGTCCAGCAGCGCTTCGTCGCTGTCCGCCGAGTAGGAAAAGAGCGCGCCGACTGCATCCGGGTCGGTGGGCGTAACGCGGGCGTCGAGGCTGTAGCGCCCCGCCAGCTCGGTCAGGCTGCCGGAGACCGACCACTGGGCGCTGTTTTTCCGGGCCAGGGCGCGCAGCTCCCGCTCCGGGCGCGGGAAAGACGCATCGGGATCCTGCGGCGCGGGCACGGCCAGAACGCGCCCGCCCTCTGAAACGCGTTTCATCAAAAGGTCGGCGAGCGAACCTTGCAGGTAGTCCAGCGGCGCGGCGCTATGCACTTCAAAAGGGAAAACAATCACGCGCGCTTCGTGCAGAGTTTTCGGCGCAGCGGGCGCCTGCGCAAAAAGCGGCGCGCACAGCAGGGTGGGCAGCAACAGCGCCAGGCGCGGCGCGGCAAGCAAAGCCCTCCGCTTTTTGCAAGCGGCCTTTCGCATCTGTTCCGTCCCTCCTGCCTGGGTCATCGTGCGCCCCCTGCACGAGTACCGGGGCGGACCCTGCGTAAACAAAGCCGCCTTCTTGCAAGCGGCGAAGCGGCGGGGCCGAAGCGGGCAAGGCCCAAAGCCCTTAGCGCGCCGGGGCGCCTGCTTCTCGCCTCACACGAGCCGGACACACCGGAAAGCCCCCGCAAAACCCGCAGGCCGCCGGGGGCTTTGGAAACCGCAAGTGTAGTTTTTGATCCCTCGGGAGGCAAGCGAGCTGCGTGAAACGCTGTTTGATTCAGGCCCGGAGAGGCCCGCGCCAGGCGCGCCTCCGCTCTTCCCTGCGCGACCGACGCCGCCCGCGGGCTCTGCCCTGCGCCGCCCGCGGGCCCGGCCTGCCCGTCTTTTTCCGGCCCTGCCCGGCTCCTGCCGTGAAAAGCCGGAACTTCGGCGATTCAGCCCATTTGGGCCACGCTGGCCCGCCGCCACCATTTGTCTCTCGCCTCTCGCCGCCACTCCGTCTCCCGGCGGCGATCGCCCGCATCCCGATGGCCGCCGGGAGACGGAGTGGCGGCGAGAGGCGAGAGACAAATGGTGGCGGCGGGCCAGCGTGGCCCAAATGGGCTGAATCGCCGAAGTTCCGGCTTTTC
>CAZJXU010000004.1:0-15258 GCA_964550095.1 uncultured Spirochaetales bacterium
TGCGCTTCCTGCTGCGCGTAGGCGACCACCAGTTCCGGGTCGGCGTGGCCGCGCGACCAGCGCTCCAGCAGGCGCCGCTCCGCTTCGAAGGGGGCCTCGGCCAGCTCGCAGGGACGACCGAGTTTCATGGTCATGCGCCGCTCGGGCGTGTAGGCCGGCCAGGGCGGCAGCTTGTCGTGCCCCGGCTCGCCGCTCCTGGCGAAGCCGGTCCAGGCGTCCATCATGCGCCGGGAAAGGCGCCGCGCGTGGCGGCTGATGCCGGTGAAGGGCTGCACGAAGGGATGGCGCGTGGTGCCGAACACAAAGGGAATGTCGATGGCGTGACAGGCGCCGATGATGCGACGCGCGGCCGGGGCCTGCCAGGTCACCAGGTAGTTGTAGGCGCGGCCGCCGCCCCGGTGCTGGGCCTCGGCCAGCCGCACGGAAGGCTGGTGAAAGACGCGCGCGCTCTGGAAGGCGTTCCACACCCAGCGCTCCCGCGAAGACTCCTTGCGGTCGCCGAGGGCGCGGCGGTACTGGACCACGGCATCCTGCGCGTTCGGCGCGGAAGGCATGTCGCCGAGCACGCCCGAGAAGCGGGTCACCAGGTCGTCTTCGGAAAAGCTGCCGAGCCCGCTGTCCACCGGTGCGAAGAGTTTCCACTCTTCCAGGGTGGAGCCGGTCAGGATGGGAACTTCGGCGGCGGCGCCGGCGCTCACGGCCTCGAGCGGCGGCTCGGTAATTACGCGGCCGTCGGCGCAGGGCAAGAAGCACATCAGCGTGCGCGCATCCACCAGCGAGCGCATGGTTTTCATCTGGGCCTGCAGGATGCGCTCGATGGGAATGCGCCCCAGCACCGTCGGAGAAGGCGACGGCCCCCCGAGTTCGTAGAGAAACTTTTCCGCCACCAGGTGCGCGCGCGAACGCGAGATGACGTGGTCCGCCGCGCCGCTCATGCAGATGGCGCGGTGAAACAGGCCGCGCGCGCGCGGCGCGCCGAACAGCGCGCCCACGCTCATGCCGCCCGCGGATTGCCCGAACACGGTGACGTTGTTCGGGTCGCCCCCGAAGCGGTCGATGTTGTCCCGCACCCATTCCAGCGCGGCCAGTTGGTCGAGTATGCCGAGGTTGCCGCTCTCGGGAAGCTCCTCGGGGAAAACGGCGCCGAGATGCGAAAAGCCGATGGCGCCGAGGCGGTAGTTGATGGTCACCACCACCACGTCGCCGCGCCGCGCCAGGGCGGCCCCGTCGTACAGGGGCGTGGAGCCGGCGCCGACCATGAAGGCCCCGCCGTGAATCCAGAGCATCACCGGCCTTCGCGCGCCGTCCACGGCGGGCGTCCAGACGTTCAGGTACAGGCAGTCTTCACCGGTGTTGCCGGCGGCGGCGTTGATCCAGTTGAAGCCGGGCAGCGACATCTGCGGCGGCGCCGGGCCGGAGTTCAGGGCATCGCGCACGCCGCTCCAGGGCTCGGGCGCCGAGGGCGGCAAAAAGCGCTTCGCGCCGAGCGGCGGCGCGGCGTAAGGCACGCCCCGAAACACCGCGTAGCCGTTTTGCGCACTGCCGCGGATGCGACCGGCCCCGGTTTCCACCACCGTGCTTTGCACCGCGTCCTCCCACTGCTTGACTGATTGGCCCCGCCCCCCGCGGGATGGCCGGAGTCTAACGCAAGAACGGGCCCCCGGCAGGTGCTGCGGGGACGCTGTAAGTGCCAAGTAGAAGTGTCCCCTTTTTCTGCCAAATAGAAATGTCCCCTTTTTTGCCTCCGCGGGGGCCGCCCCGGAGCCCATCCCCGGTCGGCTCTCGCCAGCGGCCAGGGCGAGACGAGCGGCGGGACGGGCGGTCCAGAGCGGCGTCTCCGGCGGCGCGCGGCGGGACGGGCGGCAGGCCGGGCGGTCCAGGGCGGCATCTCCGGCGGCGCGCGGCGGGACGGGCGGCGTGCGGCGTTCTCTCGGAGACGGTCGGGTGGCGCGGGGCCTGTGTCATCCTGAATTGGGGCTGGCGGCAGCCTGGGGCGGCCGACCGAAACGACGCCCGCGATAGGGACGCCCGCGTCTGTACGTGACTGTACGTGACGCTGGGCTCACGGACCTTGGCCTGGCGTGGCAGCCGTGCGTAATTGCCTGCCGGCTGCGGGGCCGATAGGGCCGCCGGCAGCGCCCGTACCCATTTCAGGACGATACAGGCCCCGTTTCAGGAAGACACAGGCCGCGTCTTTTGATACGTCACAGCCGTGATGAAGCGAAGGCTGCTCCCCGCTGCCGTAACCGTAACGGCCCTGGCGCTGACGGCTTGCGCGGCGGCGCTGTTCTGCGCGGCGCAGCTTCCGACGCCGCTCGCGCAGCCCGAGCCCGGCGCGGTATTCGAGAATGTGACCCTCGTGGTTCCCGGCGAAGGCCGCCAGGCGCAGCGCACCGTCATCGTTCGCGAGGGCCGCATCGAGGTGGTGGCGCCCGCGGCGCCGGGCGCCGAGCCGGGCGGCTTCCTGTTGCCGGGCCTGGTGGACGCGCACGCACACTTCCCCTCCGCGCTGCTGCCGGGAGAGCGCCGGCTGGCCGCCTTCCTGTTCCTGGCGCACGGCGTAACGACAGTGCGCAGCCCGGGCAGCCGCGAAAAACCGGGGCAAAGGGCGCAGCCGGCCGGCCCGGACTCCGCGCCTGGACCGCCCGGTCCGCACGCAGCGCCAGGGCCGCCCGGCGCGTACCCCGGGCCCCGCGTCGTGCCCTGCAGCCCGATCATCGACGGGGAGCTTTCCACGCAGCGCGAGGCGCGCATCGTGCACGGCGACGCAGAAGCGCGCGCAGCCGTCGAACAATTTCACGAAGCGGGCTTTGCGTGCATCAGCGTCGGGCTCGAACTCGATAAAGATGCGCTGGATGCAGTGCGCAGCGCGGCGGCGCAGCGCAGCCTGCCCCTGGTAGGGCCCGTGCCCAGGCGCGTGCACTGGGACGACGCCGGGCTGGACGACGCGCAGCAGTTGCACGGCTTCGCCCTGAAAGAGGTGGGGGACGCGCTTCCCGCGCACGAGCCCCTTTGGCGACGGGACTTTCTCGCGCTTGACCGGGAGCATATTTTCGAACGCGCGGGCGCTGCGAGCTGGAACAACATGGCGGTGACTCCCATGCTGGTCATGCACCAGCGGCTGCTGAACGCCCTGCACGCCGGCGACGCGAACAACTTCGGGGACGCGAGCCATGCGGGCAACACCGGCGATGCGGGCGAAGCGGGCTCCGGACACGCGGCGCGCATGCCGCCGGAACTCGAACTGCTGCCGCCCTGGCGGCGCGTGTGGGCGCGCCCCTTCCTGCGCATCGACGACACCGGGCCAAACCCGCTGCGCATCAGCAGAGCGGACCAGGGCTGGCTGAAAAGCGCACAACGACGCATGTTCGACGTCGTGCTGCAGTTGCATAACTCGGGCATCCCCGTGCACACCGGCAGCAACGCCGGCGCGCCCGGCCTGGTTCCGGGCGCAGCACTGCACCGGGAACTCGCGCTGCTGCAAAAAGCGGGCCTTACGCCCGAGCAGGTGCTGGCAGCTTCCATGGTCGCCTCGGCGCGCGCGATGGGCGTACCCAGGCTGGGCGAACTTTCGCCGGGCGCGCCGGCAGACCTGCTGCTGTTTCGGGACGACCCCACCCAAAGCCTGGAACACCTGGCGACGCTGGAAGCGGTGGTGAGCGGCGGCCTGCTCTACACGAAAGAAGCGCTGGCTGCGGGCATCCGGGCTTACCAGGAGCGCTACCAGGAGTTCGGACCGCGCAGCCTGGCGCGCGGGGTGCGCGGCTTTATGCGCTTGCGGAGTTCGGCGCGGGCGGCGACGCACCGAAGCGCCGAGCCCGAAGCGGAAGCGCACAACGACGGAGATGCAGACCGTGCGCACCCGGATCCGGACATGCACTGAACGAATCGCGGCGCGGCGGAAGAGACGCCGGGCCATGCGCCGGGTATCGAAATGGGTTCAGGGGGTTTTGCCGGCGCGCCGGCTGCGTCCGCGCTTTGACTCATAAGTTTATATGCCGGGGAGATTTTTCCACCGCAACAAAGCGCCGACCGGTTGCGCCCGCGTTTTGATTCGGCGCACTTGTTCCAAAGATTTTTCCACCGCGGCAAAGCACCGACCGATGGCGCCCGCGTTTTGATTCGGCGCGCTTGTTCCGGAGGTTTTTTCGACCGGCGAAGCGCCGACCAGGCGCGGCGATCAGTCGCCCGGCTTTTCGGACGGTGCCGTTTTCATCGCTTCTTGCACCGCGCGCAAATATGCGGGGCTTTCGCCGCCGCCGGAGAGCAGCAACTCGGCCCCGCTGACATAGTCGGCCAGGGGCGAAGCCAGGAAGGCGCAGGCGTTTCCGATGTCGCGCGGCGTGGCCAGGCGCCGGAGCGGAACCGTGCCGGCTGCTGCGCGCAGGCCGGCGGCCCCCCCGGTGTGCGCTTCGGTCTGGTCGGTGTGCACCATGCTGGCAGACACCAGCACGCAGCGCACTTTCGGCGCCCATTCCACGGCGAGGGTTTCGCACAGCGAACGCAGGCCCGCCTTGGCCGCGCCGTAAGCTGCAGTGCCGGGTGAAGGCCGGTGCGCGCTGACGCTGCCGATGAACACGATGACGCCTCCGCTCTCCTGCCCCTGCATGACGCGGCCCGCGCGCTGCGCACACAAAAGCGGCGCCAGCAGGTTGAGCGCCACCACCTTTTCGTGAAAGCGCGGCGAGGCGGATGCGGCCTCGGCATAAGGCGCGCCGCCCGCATTCGGAATCATCACGTCCAGGCGACCGAAGCGCTGCACCACGAAATCGATCAAGGCATCGACCTCGGCTTCGATGCGCACATCGGCGGCGACGAAGTGCGCGCGCCGGGGCGTGGCAGACGCATCATCGCCGCCGGGGGCGCTCGGCAATTCATCCGGCGCAGTTCTGCCGCACACCACCACCTCGGCGCCCGCTTCCAGCAAACAGGCGCTGATGCCAAAGCCGACGCCGCGCGTGCCGCCCGTCACCACTGCAACCCGCCCGGACAGGTCGATGGGAATGCTCACAGCCCGAGCTCCTGCGCGATGCGCTCCTTGTAATGGTCGGCGTCGCCCAGCAACACCGCACTCGAGTACGCGCGTTTCAGGTAGAGATGCACATCGTACTCCCAGGTGAAGCCGACGCCGCCGAAAATTTGGAGCGCCTCGCCTGCAGCCAGGCGGTAGGCCTCGCTCGCCGTGGCCCGCGCCATGGATGCGAGAAGCGGAAAGGCTTCGAGACCTTCAGCCGCCGCGCAGGCGGCGTAATAGACGGAAGAGCGCGCCGCCTCCACGCGCACCATCACGTCGGCCATCTTGTGCTTGAGCGCCTGGAAGGAACCGATCACGCGCCCATACTGTACACGTTCCTTTGCATATCCGACGGAAAGGTCGAGACAGCGCTGGGCGCCGCCCACCTGCTCTGCTGCCAGCGCCAGCGCGGCCAGATCCAGCGTGCGCGCGATGGCGGGCCAGGCGTCGGCGGCGCCGCCCAGCATGGCGCTTTGCGGAACGCGCACTTCGTCCAGTTCGAGTTCGGCCAGGCGGCGCGTGGCGTCCATGGTGGGCAGCGCGCGGCGCGAAAGCCCGGGAGTGTCGCCGGGCAGCGCAAAGAGCGCCACGCCCGCGGCGCCTTCGCTGCCCGCTTCGCGCGCCGGTACCAGCAGCAGGTCGGCGCTGTGGCCGTCCGGCACGAAGCACTTGGCGCCGGAGAGTACGAAGGCGTCGCCCTCTTGCCGCCAGCTCGTGCGCACGCCCGCCGCGCCCCTTTCCGCGCCGCGCTCGGCAAAGGCCAGCGTGGCGACGCTGCGCCCTTCGCTGAGCTCCGGAAGCAGTGCCTGTTGTTGCGCTTCGCTCGCCTGGAGCAGGATCGCGTTGGTCGCCAGGCACACGCTGGAAAAGAAAGGCGCGCACAGCAAAAACTCGCCCATCACTTCCACCAGCGCGATGAGCTCCACCTGCCCGAGGCCGAGCCCGCCCTGCGCCTCCGGCGTGAGCACTGCCGCAAAGCCCAGCTCGCCGGCGAGTTCGCGCCACAGCTCGGACTCGTAACCGAGTTCGCTTTCCATCGCCGCGCGCACCTGTTCCGGAGTCGAACGCGCTTCCAAAAAAGCGCGCGCCGCCTCGCGCAGTTGCTGCTGCTCTTCGGTGAAGGCGAACTCCACGCTCAGGTTCCGTGCACGGCTTCGGGCGGGGTCGCCTGCTTCAACAGATCGTGAACCACGGGGCCCACTTCTTCCGGCTCGTAGCGCGCGCCCTTGTCGGCCTTCGGACCCATGCGCCAGCCCTGGTCGATGCATATCTCTCCGCCGGAAAGTTCGAAGCAGCAGCCGCTGACCTCGCGCGACTCGGCGCTGCCGAGCCACACCACCAGCGGTGACACGTTGGCCGGGTCCATTGCATCGAAGCCCGCTTCGGGCTTGGCCATGGCGTCGGCGAAGAAGCCCTCGGTCATGCGCGTGCGCGCGCTGGGCGCGATGGCGTTGGCCGTTACACCGTAGCGTCCCATTTCGGCCGCCTGCACCAGGGTGAGCGCGGCGATGCCGGCCTTGGCCGCCGAGTAGGCGCTCTGGCCGACGCTGCCGCGCAGCCCGGCTCCGGAGCTGGTGTTGATGATGCGCGCGTCGGGCACGCGGCCGGCCTTGGCCTCGCCGCGCCAGTACTCGGCTGCGTGGCGCGCCAGGCAGAAGTGCCCTTTCAGGTGCACGCGCAACACGGCGTCCCATTCTTCTTCACTGCAGGAAACAAACATTCGGTCGCGCACGAAGCCGGCGTTGTTGACCAGCACGTCGAGTCGGCCGAAGGCTTCGAGGGTGCGCGCCACGGTGGCGGCGGTCTGTTTCCAGTCCGCGACGTCCGCGCCGTCGGCGATCGCCTCGCCGCCCTGGCCGCGGATTTCCTCCACCACCTCTCCGGCGGGGCCGGAGCCGCCGCCGCTGCCGTCCAGTTCCACGCCGATGTCGTTCACCACCACGCGCGCGCCCGCGCGCGCAAAGGCCAGGGCGTGGGCGCGGCCCAGCCCGCGCCCTGCCCCGGTGACCACCACCACCCTTCCGTCGCAAATGCCCATGCCGTGCTCCCCGTACCCGATGCTTCAGAGACGCTCGATGATGGTGACGTTGGCCTGGCCGCCGCCTTCGCACATGGTCTGCAGGCCGTAGCGTCCGCCGCGCCTTTCAAGTTCGTTCAGCAGCGTCGTCATCAGCCGCGCGCCGGTGGCGCCGATCGGGTGACCCAGCGCTATGGCGCCGCCGTTCACGTTGACGCGCTCCATGTCGAAACCGGTTTCCTTTTGCCAGGCGATCACCACCGGCGCGAAGGCCTCGTTGATTTCGACGAGGTCGATCTCTTCCTTGCGCATGCCCGTCTTTTCCAGCGCGTGCCGGGTGGCCGGAATCGGCGCTGAGAGCATCATGATCGGGTCGTCGGCGCGCACCGAAATGTGGTGAATGCGCGCACGCGGCGAGAGCCCGTGCGCCTTCACCGCCCGTTCGGAAGCGATCAGCAGCGCCGCGGCGCCATCGGAGATCTGGCTCGACACCGCGGCGGTGAGCCGGGTGCAGCCCTCCACCAGCGGAAGACTCGCCATCTTCTCCAGCGAGGTGCCGCGGCGCGGCCCTTCGTCGCCGTTCACGCCCTCGAGCGGGACGATTTCGTCTTCGAAGCGGCCTGCGTCCATGGCGGCGAGCGCGCGTTCGTGGCTTTGCAGCGCGAACACTTCCATCTCTTCCCGGGAGATGTCCCACTTCTCCGCGATCATCTCCGCGCCGACGAACTGCGTCACCTCGCCCGGGCCGTAGCGTTCCACCCAGCCCCTGGAACCACTGAAGGGGTCGCTGAAGCCGAGCGGCTCGCCCGCCTCCATGGAAGTGGAGATGGGGATGGCGCTCATGTTCTGCACGCCGCCCGCGACGATCAAATCCGCGGTGTCGCTCATCACGCCCTGCGCGGCGAAGTGCACCGACTGTTGCGATGAGCCGCACTGGCGATCGATGGTGACGCCGGGCACGTGCTCCGGCATTCCGGCGGCCAGCCAGCAGGTGCGCGCGATGTCGCCGGCCTGCGGCCCCACGGTGTCGCAGCAGCCGTAGATCACGTCGTCCACCGCGGCGGGGTCGATGCCGGTGCGCTCCACCAGGGCGCGTATCGGGTGTGCGCCGAGGTCGGCGGAATGCACCGTGCTGAGCCCGCCGCCGCGCTTGCCGACGGGCGTGCGCACGGCGTCGATGATGTATGCCTCTTTCATGTCAGTCTCCTTCTTCGAAAGTCGAGCCGGGGCCGAGCGGCATGTTCCCCGAGAACAGCGCTTCGCGTACGCGGCTCTTGTGAAATGCGGGCAGGCCGAAGGCGCGTTCGAGCGTCCAGGCCCTGCGCATGAAGATGTGAAGATCCTGTTCCCAGGTGTAGCCGATGGCGCCGTGACACTGCAGGGCGCGGCGTGCGCCGAACACCGCCGCTTCGCAGGCCGTCCACTTGGCCATGGAGACATGCGGGGCGCACAGCCCCCCGCCACGAGCCAGCGACCAGGCCGCGCGCTGCACCAGGGGGCGCGCGTATTCGAGTTTGACCTTGACGTCGGCCAGGTGGTGCTTGACCGCCTGGAAGGCGCCCACCGCCTTGCCGAACTGCCGACGCTCGCTGGTGTAGGCCACGCTGAGTTCGAGCATGCGCGCGCAGACCCCGAGCGCCATGGCCGCGCAGGCCAGCGCGCCGCGCTCGAAGGCGCGCTCCAAAAGCGGACGGGCCGCGGCGGCGTCTGCAAGGTACGAGTCCGGCCCGCATTCGAAACGCACGCTGGCCATGCGCCGCGCCGGGTCGTTGCAGGGCTGCGCCGTGATTTCCACTTCGTCCCGGTCGAAGGCGTGCAGGTTGCCCGCTTCGTCCGTCAGCAGGAAGAGGTCGGCGAAGACGGCGTCTTCCACGAAGGGCGCGTGCGGATGGCCGACGCACACGCGCAGTCCACCGGTCGCGATCAGTTCGAGTTGTTTGAGCATGGTGGGGTCGCCGAGCTCGCGCAGCAGCGGGGCCGCCACGCAGGCGGTGGAAACAACGGTATCCACCAGGCCGGCGTGGCCGAGTTCTTCGAGCAGCAGCACGGTGTCGATTTCATCGAGGCCCATGCCGCCCTGCGCTTCGGGGACCCGCATGCCGGGGATGCCTATTTCGCCGAGCTTCTTCCAGAGTTCCCGAGAAGCGGAAAAGGCGGCGTCGGAAGTTCCGCCGTGCAGGGGCGCGCCCGGTTCGGCGGCGTTTTTGCCGTGCACGGGGGAGACCGGTTCTCCTTGCCTCGCACTATTGCCGTTTGTCGTCGGTGCGGTTTTCCCGGCGCCCTTGCCGTTTGTCGTCGGTGCGGTTTTTTCGGCGGCCGGGGCGCCCGACCGGGCGGTGCCTTCGCCCCAGCAGGCGCGCAGCACTTCCGGCGTGCACTCCTTTTCCAGAAAAACGCGCACCGTGCTCTGCAGCAGTTCCTGGTCTTCGTCGAAGCTGAAGTCGAAACCCATCGCCCCTTACCTCGGCATGCCCAGGATGCGTTCAGCAATGATGTTGCGCTGGATTTCGTTGGTGCCGGCGTAAATGGGGCCGGACAGCGCGAACAGGTAACCGTCTAGCCAGGCGCCCGTACCTTGCGCGGCGGGCGCTTCGGGAAGCAGGTCGCCGCGCTCGCCCAGGATTTCCAGCGCCAACTCGTGCATGCGCAAATCGAGTTCGCTCCAGAACACTTTGTTCAGGCTGGCCTCGGCGCCGATTTTGCCGCCGCCGAGCAGGCGCGAAACCGTGCGGTAGGTCTCCAGGGTGTAGGCCTCCGCATCCACCCAGCAGCGCATCACCGCGTCGCCGAGCGCCGGTTCTGCGGCATCCCGGTTTTCCCGGTACAGCTCCACCAGGCGGCGCGCGGTATCCTGAAAGCGCGCGGGGCTGCGCAGCATCAGGCCGCGCTCGAAGCCCGCGGTGGACATGGCGACACGCCAGCCCTCGCCCTCTTCGCCCAGGCGGTTTTCCACGGGCACTTCGACATCGTCGAAGAACACCTCGGCAAAACCCGGCAGGCCGTCGAGCTGGGCGATGGGACGCACGTTGACACCCGGCGCATCCAGCGGACACAGAATGAAGGTGAGGCCCTTGTGGCGTTCGCTCTTGGGGTCGGTGCGAAACATGCCGAAGAGCCAGTCGGCGAAGGCGCCGCGCGACGCCCAGGTTTTCTGACCGTTGATGCGATAGCTCGCGCCTTCGCGCACGGCGGTGGCCTGAATGTTGGCCATGTCCGAGCCCGCGTTCGGTTCGCTCCAGCCCTGCGCCCAGATTTCCTCGCTGGAGGCCATCTTCGGCAGAAAGCGCGCCTTCTGTTTTTCGCTTCCGTATTCCATGATGGTCGGCCCGAGCAGAAAGATGCCGTTCTGGTTGATGCGCTTCGGCGCGGCGGCGCGGTAGTACTCCTCTTCGAAGATCAACCACTCGAGCAGGTCGGCGCCGAGGCCGCCGTATTCCCGGGGCCAGGGCACCATCGCGTAACCGCCGCGGCTCAGCCGCGCCTCCCAGGCGCGGTGCTGCGCCGCTCCCTCTGCCGTGTCGAAGCTGCGCAGCGGACTCTTCGGCGCGTGCTGTTTGAGCCAGCCGCGCACTTCCATGCGGAAGGCCCGTTGTTTTTCGCTGTAGTGCAGGTCCATCGTCGCTGGTGTTCCGGGTTTTGTGTCGGGGGGTTCGGGATGTCGGGGCCGGGGGCGGTGAATGCGTGGCGGCGGCGCGCGCTCCGGGCGAGAGCGCACGCGCTGCACGCGAGGCTTCACTTCTTTTTCTTGCGGGCGCTTCTTCCTTTGCGCTTCGGGCCGGCGCCGGCTTTGCTTTTCGCCCCGCCCTTTCGGGGCGCGCCGCTCTTGCGCTGCGATGTGCTCCTGTATTTTGCAGCGCCCTTGCCTTGCGCGGCGCCCGGCTTGCCCGCCTTGTCAAAGCGCGCCTCGCGCCCCTCCACGAATGCGTCGCGCGCCTCCTGCGAATCCGGGCTGCTGTAAAGTTCCAGCGTGAAGCCCTGTTCGTAGCGATAACTCTCCTTCGGGTCGAGCAACTCGATGCCGTTCAGCGACCACTTCGCCAGTTCCACCGCGCGCGGACTCTTGGCCGCAATCTTCGCAGCCAGCTCCATGGCTGCAGCGCGCAGCGACGCTGCGGGAACCACCCGCAGCACGCCGCCCAGGCGCCGTGCGCAGGCCGCGTCGATCGACTCGCCGGTCAGCAGCATGGTGCGCGCCGTCTGCATGCCGAACATGCGCATGGCGTGGGTGGCGGCGCCGAGCGCGCCGCGGTCGATTTCGGGCAGGCCGAAGACTGCGCCCGCGGCGGCGAGCACGAAGTCGGAAGCCCCCGCGATGCCGATGCCCCCGCCCAGGCAATAACCGTGCACGGCTGAAATCACGGGCTTGCGGCAATCGTAAATGGCGCCGAACAGGTCGTAGCAGCCGCGGTTGTGCTGCACGATCAGGCTGCCGTCTGCGGCGAGTTCTTTCACATCGACGCCGCACTGAAAGCCCCGGCCTTCGGCGCGGATCACCACCACGCGCGCGGCCGCGTCGCTCGAAAGCGCGCGCAGCAGCTCCGCCATCTCGCTCCACTCGCCGGCCTTGAAGGCGTTGACGGGCGGATGATCGATCACGAGCTCCGCGATGCCCGCCTTGATGTTGACCTGAAAAGCCACGTTCTTCTCCTGCCTGTGGTTCCGGTTTTGCGTTCGCCGGTTTTTGTTGTGCGCCCGGCGGGGCGTGCGCCCGCCCGCGGCGGTTTCGTGTGTGTCGGTCGGTGGTGACGTGTCGTTTGATCTGTGTGGCGGGACACCCTGTCAGTGGCGCTCAGGGGCCCGGCGCGCGCTGCAGGCGCGCCAGGGTCTGCTCCGCTTCCTGCACGATGCGCGCGACCAGCTCGGCGCAACTCGGGCGGTCGTCCAGCAGGCCCGCCACGCTGCCGCTGGGAAGATAGCCGCCTGCAGGGTCGCCTTCGTTCATGGCGCGCCGGGCCAGCATGGGCGCGTTGGCGGCCAGCAGCAGTTGCGAGCGGCTCAGCTTTTCGTGCTTTTGCATGGCGAAGGCGGCACGCAACAATTCGCCCAGCCCGGCGCCGGTGAGTCGGCGGAAGGCCAGCGCGTTTTTCAGGGCCAGCAGCAGGCGCCGCAGCGGGCCGGCGCCTTCCAGCGCGCGCACCAGCTCGTTGATGATCACGCGCTGCGGCAGGCCGTCTATTTCGCTGGTGACGATGATGTCGCCGAGCCCCGCTTCCAGGTAGCGCTGGTAGGTGGCCAGCGGGACCGGGCTTTCCTGCGTCAGCAAAAAGCGCGTTCCCATGGCGATGCCTTCGGCGCCGAGCGCCAGGGCTGCAGCCAGCCCGCGCCCGTCGCGAAAGCCGCCCGCCGCCACCACGGGAATATCCACCGCGTCGGCGCAGGCGGAAACCAGCAGCGAGGTGGGGATAGAGCCGGTGTGGCCGCCGCCTTCGCCGCCTTGCACGATCACGGCGTCGGCGCCCAGTTCCTGCGCGCGCACCACGTGGCGCGGCGCACCGCAGGTGGGCACGCAGCGCACGCCTGCCCCGCGCAGCTTATCGATCAGCCCTGCACTGGGCGCGCGGTTGTAACCGGCGGCGCGCACGCCTGCCTGGATGATCATGTCGGTGATCTCTTCGGCGCCCGGCGCGTCCATCAGGAAGTTCACACCGAAGGGCGCGCGGGTCAGCTCGGCGGTGCGGGCGATGCGCTTTTCGACTTCGGCGAGCGGCAAGCCGGCCGCGGCCAGGAAACCGAACGCGCCCGCGTCCGCGGCGGCCGCGGTGAGCTCCGGCGTCGCCACCCAGCCCATGCCGGTCTGGATGATCGGCGCTCGCGCGCCGAGCAGGTCGCAAAGCCGGGTGTTCAGGTTGGGGGGCGTGGGCGGCACGTGGGTTCCTCGGGTTGCCTTGTTGCAGTGTTTGCAGCGTTGTTTCGGTTTGCCGGGCTGTCGGTTTGCCGGCGTTTCTTTCGGTGAGCGTTTGTTGGGTTTTTTGCGCGGGGGGTGATGCGGGCGGGGCCGTGTTTGTCGGGCTGCGTTGGCAGCGGGTTGTGGCGCTGTGTTTATCGGGGAGTTGGCGGCGGGCTGCCGGGTTGCGTGGCTTGTCGGAGTTTGACGTCGGAGCGGGGGCGGGGTTTGTCGAGCCGCGAATGTTTAACGCCCGGTTGCGTTGTTACCGGGCTGTCGGTTTTTTGTCAGCGCGGTTGCCTTTGTCGGGGCCGGCGTGAACTGCGCGGCTGCGAAGCCGGCGCAGCGACGACAAAACGCCCGCACGGGCTACGCGCGCACCTCCTTGTTGATCAACCCTTCGGGGTCGATCACTTCGCGAACCAGGCGCAGTTCCTCTTCGCTCGGCAGGCGGCTCTCGGGCGCCTCCCCCTCGGGCAGCGCCAACTCGAAGCCGGTTTGCTGCACCACCTCTTCGACGCCGACGCCGGGATGCACCGAAACCAGGCGCATGC
This sequence comes from uncultured Spirochaetales bacterium, assembly GCA_964550095.1. Lineage (GTDB taxonomy): Bacteria > Myxococcota_A > UBA9160 > UBA9160 > UBA6930 > JAHRAN01. The sequence goes on from CAZJXU010000004.1 coordinate 13,470, forward strand.
GTCGCTCCGGTGTTTCGAAATCGAAAACGCCCAGGTTGGAAATCACCCGGTGGATGCAGTGGAAGCGCGAAACGACCGGGCCGAGCGAACGAGCGCGGTCGTAGCCGACGCCGCTGACCACGTCCACCTGTTCCACGAACACCTGCGTGCTGTGATTCGGTACCCAGTACGAGGTTTTGTGGTTCAGCGTGTTGCCGGGCGCACCGCGCATGCCGAGCAGTTGCGCCTTGGGTTTGGCGTGCGGGCCGATGCAGGCGAAGTTCTGGTTGCCGTAGCGGTCGATCTGGCTGGCGAACATCATCACGTGGCGGCGGCCGCCCCAGAGCAGGTCGAACATGCTGCGGAAGGGCGTCCAGCCCTCGACCACGGGCGGGGGCTTCGGACCGCTGAAGGGATCGGGCTCGGCGAGCAGCGAGCAGACGCCGTCGGTCATCAAGATGTCGGGCTCGAAGGTGAGCCGCGCCAGGCGCGCACCGACTGCAGGCACGGCGCCGAAACAGGAAACCAGGCGCTCGCCCTCGCCCCGGAAAGCCTCCGCCACCGCCGCCACGCACACTTCCGCCCGGGTTGCGTCGCTCATGACATGTGCGCCCTGCGCCGGGATTCGCGCGTGGTGTTGTTCAGCGCGACCGCGCGGCGTGCTGCACCCGGGCCGTGTTGGACGGGGCGGTTCATCGCGCCTGCACCTTGCGCTGGTATTCCGCTTCGGGGACGTCCAGGTAGTCGGCCCGGAAGCGCTGCCAGGCTTCCGGATCCTTGGCCGTCGCGGCATACGCGCGTTGAAAGGCCTCGTCGCGCCCGTAATCACCCGGACACTCTGTAAAGTGCGCGCCGCCCGGCGTTTCGATGACGCCGTCCACCATGGTGCGATTGATGCGCAGCGTTTGCAGCGGGCCGTACTTGGGGAACTCGTCCGTCGGCACCAGCTTTTCGCAACTCATGAAGCGCTTCTTGGCGGCCATGCAGTAGAGATCGTCGAAGTAGAAGTCGGGGCCGAGGCATTGCCCGTTGCCGCCGGTGTCGGCGCGGTTTTGGTGGATGAAGCAGGCGTCGAGTTCGATGGCGGGCACGGCGACCAGTTCTTCGCCGTCTTCGTAAGGCGACTTCACCAGCTTCAGCTCCGGGTTGATGGTCATCACGTCGCTGCCGAGCCCGGCGCGGGTCGGCAGAAAGGGCAGGCGCAACGCGGCCGCGTACAGGCCCCACTGCAGCATGCCCTCGTCGAGTTCGCGCGCCTCGATGGCGCCGGCCTGGCGCGCCACGCGGAAGTGCGGCTCGAGCGGAATGGAATCCAGCGAGACGAAGCCGTAGATCAGCCGCTTCACCTTGCCGTACTTGCACAGCAGGCCGACATCGGGGCCGCCGTAGCTGACCACGGTGAGATCGCGCAGCCCGGAGCGCAGGACTTCGCGCACCAGGGCCATCGGCTTGCGGCGAGAGCCCCAGCCCCCGATGCCGATGGTCATGCCGTCCGCCAGTTCTGCAACCGCTTCGCTTGCCGTGGTGCGTTTGTCGGGCATGGGGGGTCTCGTTCTCCCGTAATCGGTGGCCGGGGTGTCAGCCGCCGAGGCCCGGCGGGGGCGCGTCCGCCCCGTCTGCCTCGGCCCCGGGCGGCGCGCAGGGCCGCGCGGGCGGGCGGGCGGATTCCGCCGGGCAAGGCGGAGTTTACAGCCTGCTCAGGATAACGACACGCACCGTATCGCAACAGCGGGCGGGGGCTCCGGTAGCCGAGAGCGGCAGAAGGCCGGAGCGGTGGGCGCTGGGGGGCGGAGGGAGACCAGTACCTGGG
>CAZJXU010000005.1:0-19214 GCA_964550095.1 uncultured Spirochaetales bacterium
AAGACACGCGCGCCTTTTATGGTTAGCCTGAGCGCATGGCCGGCATCGACCTCGAACAGGCGCTCAAAGCGGCGCAGGCCGCGGCGGACGCCGCCCGGCGCGAAATCCTGCCGCGCTTTCGGCGCACGACGGTAGAGACCAAGGCCGACGGCTCGCCGGTAACCGAAGCGGACCGCGCCGCAGAGCGCGCCATGCGCGAGGCGCTGAGCGCGGCGGGGGGAGACCTGCCCATGCTCGGCGAGGAATACGGCGGCGATGCGGCCGCCGCCGAGCGCGGCTGGATCATCGACCCCATCGACGGCACGCTGTCCTTCTCGCGCGGCCTGCCGCTTTTCGGAACCCTGGTGGCGCTGCGCGAGGGCGGCCGTTCCGTGCTGGGCCTGATCGACCTGCCCGCACTGGGCGAGCGCTGCTTCGGCTACGCGGGCGGCGGCGCGTGGCGCGTGGGCGCCGACGCTGCGCGCCCGGCGCCGCTGCGCGTGGCGGACGAGAGCGATCTCGCGCGCACCCTGGTGGCGCACGGCGACGCCCTGGCCTTCGAGCGCTTCGGCCAGGGCGAGGGCTACCGGAAACTGGCCGCTGAACTGCCGATGTTTCGCGGCTACAGCGACGCCTTCGGCCACGCCATGGTGCTGTGCGGCCGGGTGGGCGCCATGGTGGATGTCGACCTGAAGCTGTGGGACATCGCCGCCACGGAGGCGCTGGTTCCCGAAGCCGGCGGCCGCCTGCTGCTGCGCGAGCAAGCGGGCGCGCGCAGGTTCGGGATGATCTTCGGCAGCGCCGCCCTGGTGGAACAGCTGAGAGAGCGCCTGGGCTGGTGAAGAGCGCCCCGGGCGAGGGCCCGGTCGGCCTTCGCCCACAGCCCTCAGGGCAACACCAGCAGGGAGGCCCGGCGATGCGGCGGGTGCAGGTGACAGCGCACTTCGTGCACGCGCCCGCCGCGCAGCTTCGGCAATTCGATCACCTGTTCCACGCCGGGCTGCAACACCTCTTCGATGCCGAGATCCGGAATCTGAAAGCCGTGCGGTCCGTCGGTGGTGTTGAACACCGTCAGCGAGCGACCAGCGCCCTGCGTCAGCACGATGGAGCCGGGAATGAAGACGTTCTTGCCGCCGACCTGCGTCGAGACCACCTCCACCTGCACGGGCCCGCCCGCAAAGCCGGCGGGTTCCGCGCACATATCGCAGGCGCCGTGCCTGCCGCCGTAGCGGTGGTATGCCGCCGCCGACAAAAGCACCACCGCGAGCAGCAGGACGATGATCAGTGAGCGTCGCATGGCTTACTGGTCCATGTCGTCGGCGCCGTCGCCGGACATGTCGTCCATGCCGTCTCCGGTCATGTCTTCCATCTCGCCGTCCATGTCCATGTCGTCCATGTCGTGCATCTCGTCTGCGGGCGGGGCCATGGGCTTCGAGTCGGAGTCCATGCCGCAGGCCAGGGCAAAGCCCAGGCCGCCGGCGAGCAGGATGATCGGGAAAACCGCTGCGCGTTTCATGGTGGAGCCTCCTGTGGCGCGGGACGCTGCGCCAAAATGGCGAAGTGGCATGCGCCGGAACGTCCAGACTGTAACAGAGATAAAACCCCGTGTCGTCTCAAAATTGGGGCCGGTCGCTACGACCGGTTGCATCGGCCGCGTCGGCGCCAACCGGTCCGGCGAGGGGGCAAAACGACGCCCGCTGCGGGCCTCCGAAACGGGCCGGGCGCCCGCCGCCGGGTGACTGCGCACGCGCTATGCTCGGGCCCGGCGCAGCCGAAACCACGGAGTATCCACCCCCATGAGCGAATCCCGAAGCCTCCCCTGCACCCTCGAAGATGCGCGCGCGCTGCTCGAGGGGGCGACGAACCTGGTCACGCCCGCCCTCGAGGCGGCCCGCCGCCTGACCGCAGGCGGCAGGGAGATAGACGCCCACCAGGCCACAGTGGAGCGTGTGGCCTACGCCGCCACCGAGGCGCGCGCCGCCCGGGAAGTGCTCGCTTTCAGCGACGCGCTGCGGGAAGCGGGCGCGCTGGACGAGATGCTGGAAGCGACGGCGACCGCGGCGGTGGGCGAGCTGTGCGCGGAGCTGGTGCATCGCCTGGACCCGGCGCTGCCGGAACTCGGCATGGGCGATGAGGACCTGGAAGCGCACCTGCCGCGCGCGCTGCAGGGGCGCTTGCGCGCGGCCCAGGGCGAGGCGCTGCTGCGCCGCATCGGAGGGCACGCGGTCATGCAGCACGGCCGCGTCGAACCGCCCCTGGACGAAACCCTGGAGCAGGTGCGCGCGAGCGTGCGCGAGTTCGCCGAGAAGGAAGTGGCGCCCGTGGCGGAATCGATTCACCGGGAAGACCTCGACATTCCCGAGAGCCTGCTGCGCAGCATGGGCGAACTCGGCTACTTCGGCCTCTCGATTCCCGAAGCCTACGGCGGCTACGAAATGGGCAACCTGGCCATGATGCTGACCACCGAGGAGCTCTCGCGCGCATCGCTGGCCGGCGCCGGCTCCCTGATCACACGCCCGGAAATTCTCGCCAAGGCGCTGCTGGCCGGCGGCAGCGAGGCGCAGAAAAAGCAGTGGCTGCCGAAGCTCGCATCCGGCGAACTGATGGTCGCCGTCGCCGTCACCGAACCCGACGTCGGCAGCGATGTCGCCTCGGTGCGCTGCCGGGCGAAGCGAACGGAGGGCGGCTGGCTGATCCACGGGCCCAAGGCCTGGTGCACCTTCGCCGGGCGCGCCGACCTGCTGGCCCTGCTGGCCAGGACCGACCCCGATACGCCCGGCGCGCGCGGCCTCTCGCTGTTCATCGTGCCAAAAGAGGCCTGCGCCGGGCACAGCTTCGATATCCGCCAGCCGCAGGGCGGGCGCCTCACGGGCAAGGCCGACGCCACGCCGGGCTACCGGGGCATGCACTCCTTCACCCTGAACTTTGAAAACTACTTCGTCCCCGAAGCCAATCTGGTCGGCGGCGAAGCGGGCCTCGGCAAGGGCTTCTACCTGCAAATGGGCGGCTTCGCGGCGGGCCGTCTGCAAACCGCCGGGCGCGCCTGCGGCCTGGCCCAGGCGGCGCTGGAAACCACCGCGCGCTACGCCTCCGGGCGCGTGCAGTTTGGCAGGGCCATCAGCGAGTTCGGCCTCACCCAGTACACGCTGGGGCGCATGAGCGCCCGGCTCTTCGCCGCGCGCGCGCTGAGCTACGCGGCCGCGCGCGCCATGGACAGCGATGCGCGCGCCGCCGCGCTGCCCGCCGCACAGGCCAAGCTGCTCGCCTGCGACATTGCAGCCTGGGTGTCGCAACAGGGGCAGGTGATGCACGGGGGCTGGGGCTACGCCGAGGAATACCCGATCAGCCGCTACGTGGTGGACGCGCTGGTGCTGCCGATCTTCGAAGGCGTGAAGCCCATCCTCGAACTCAAGGTGATCGCGCGCACGCTGCTGGCCGACTGAACGCGCCGCGGCGAAAGTGCGTGCACGGTCGGAAAAAACCCGGCGCCGCGAATGCATGCGGCGCAAAGAGAACGCGTGCCCTGCGTTTTCAGCCCAGGCGGCGCGCCATGCTGAGCGCGGCGTAGCTTATGATCCAGTCCGCCCCCGCGCGCTTGATGGACACCAGCGCCTCCCACATCGCGCGCTCGCCGTCTATCCAGCCGCGCTCGGCTGCAGCCTGCAGCATCGCGTATTCGCCCGACACGTGATACGCCGCCAGCGGCAGGTCGAAGCTGCGCCGCGCATCGGCCAGGATGTCCAGGTAGGGCAGCGCCGGTTTCACCATCAGCGCATCGGCGCCTTCTTCGATGTCGAGGCGCATCTCGCGCAGCGCTTCGCGCCGGTTCGGCGGATCCAGCTGGTAGGCGCGCCGGTCGCCGAAGGCGGGCGTGCTCTCGGCGGCGTCGCGAAAAGGCCCGTAGTAGGCGCTGGCGAACTTGGCCGCGTAGGCGAGGATGGCGGTGTTCTCAAAGCCGTGCGCATCGAGCGTGCTGCGTATCGCCGCCACGCGTCCGTCCATCATGTCCGAAGGCGCCACGATGTCGGCGCCCGCGCGCGCGTGCGAAAGCGCCGTGTCGGAAAGGCGCGCAAGCGAAGGATCGTTCAGCACCTCCTCGCCGGAAATGATTCCGCAGTGGCCGTGGTCGGTGTACTCGCACAGGCACACGTCGGTGATCACCACCAGTTCCGGCAGCTCGCTTTTCAGCGCGGAGGTCGCGCGCTGCACGATGCCGTCTGCGGCGTCGGCGCCGCTGCCGCGCGCGTCCTTGCTCCCGGGAATGCCGAACAGAATCACGGCGCCGACGCCCGCGTGCAAAGCCTCTTCGCAGACCTTGAGCAGTTGGTCCACCGAATAGCGCTCGACGCCCGGCATGGAAGGCACGGGCTCGCGCACCGAGTCGCCTTCCACCACGAAGAGCGGCCATACCAGGTCTTCTTTTTGCAGCCGGGTTTCGCGCACCATCCCGCGCAGCGCTTCGCTGCGGCGCAGGCGACGCATGCGGGTTTTCGGAAAACTCATCGCTTCTCCTCTCCGGCGCGGGCCTGCAGCGTACCTGCCTCGCCCGAAAAGTGCGCTTCCAGCGCGCGCACCAGCGCGGCCGAGGTGGGCTCTGCTGCCGTGACATCGGGGCCGATGCCCTGCTCCGCGCAGGCCTCGGCGGTCACCGGTCCGATCGCGGCGACCACCGCGCGCCGCGCGGCGGCGACTCCTTCCGCGCCGAGGCGCCCGGCAAAGTTTCGCACAGCCGAGGGGCTCGCGAAAGTCAGCGCATCAAGGGCGCCCGCTTTTAGCTCGGCGCCGAGCGCCTCTGCGTCAAAGGCCGCCGCCGTGGTGCGATACACAACAACCTCCTCCACCTGCGCGCCGGCGTCTTCGAGACCCCGCGCCAGCAGTTCGCGGCCGCGCTCGGCCCGCGGCAGGAGGATCTTCTTGCCGGCCAGGTCGCCGCGCGCGCGCAGGGTTTCCAGAAGCACCGCCGCGCTGCCGGCGGCGGCGTGCAGGGGCGCCGACGCCAGGCCGACTTCGGCGGCGGCCGCCGCGCTCACTTCGCCCACCGTGTACACCCGGCCGCGCAGCGCGGAGAGCGAAACGCCCGCCTCGCAGGCGCGCGCCGCAAACTGCCGCGCGGCGTTGGCGCTGGTCAGCAGCAGGAAGTCGAAGTCTGCCAGCTTCGCCAGGGCATCGGCCAGGCCGGGCGCCGCGCGCACCGCTTCGATCTGAATCATCGGGCAAGAGACGGGCTCGGCGCCCGCGGCCGATAGCGCGCGGCGCCATTCGCCGGCCTGTTCGCGTGCGCGCGTCACCAGGATGCGCCGTCCGAAGAGCGGCAACCTGGTAAACCAGTCGAGTTCGTCCGCGAGCTGAACCACTTCGCCCACCACCACCACGCCCGGCGCCGAGAGGCCCGCATCCCGGACCGCCGAAGACAGGGTCCCAAGGGTGGCGACCACGCTGCGCTGAGCAGGCGTGGACGCCGACATCACGGCCGCGGCGGGCCGTGTCGCCTGCAGGCCTGCAGCCAGCAGGCGGGCCGTGATCTCTTCCAGCGCGCGCATGCCCATCAGCACCACCAGGGTATCGACGGAGGCGGCCAGCGCTTCCCAGTTGACGCCGCCATGCGCGCCCTGCGGATCTTCGCTGCCGGTCACCACGGCGAAGGAAGCGGCGTAGCGCCTGTCGGTGACGGGGATGCCCGCGTAGGCAAGACCGCCCAGCGCAGAGGAAATGCCCGGCGCCACTTCGAAGGGAATGCCGGCGCGGCGGAGGGCGCCGGCCTCTTCGGCGCCGCGGCCGAACACGTACGGGTCGCCCCCCTTGAGGCGCACCACCGTGGCGCCCGCGCGCGCGTGCTCCAGCAGCAGATCGATCACGGCCTTGCGGTCCTGCGCCGGGCCTTCGTGTCCGCGCCGGCCGATGTCGATCAGCCTGCAGCCGGGCGGCGCCAGTGACAAAAGCTCGGGCGACACCAGGGCGTCGTGCAGCACCACGTCGGCGCTGCGCAGTGCGCGTTCGCCGCGCAGCGTGATCAGGTCGGGCGCGCCGGGCCCCGCGCCGACCAGGATCACGCGGCCGGGTTTTTGTCCGCTCATGCCGGCGCCGCCGCGCGCAGCCGGGCCAGTATCTCCGCGCCGCCCGCGCGCGCCACGCGCTGCGCCGCCGCTTCGCCGAGTTCGCGCGCCGCGTGCAGGGAAAATTCCGAACTCTCGTCGGCGTCGATGCGGCCCTGGCCGTCCGGCTCGGCGACCAGGGCGCGCAGGCGCAGGCGCCCGCCCGGCACGCGCTCGGCGAAGGCGGCCAGCGGCACATTGCAATCGCCGGAGAGCGCGCGCAAAAAGCTGCGCTCGGCCTCCACCGGGATGCGCACCTCGGGGTCATCCACCGCGGCCAGCTCGGAACAGAGCGGCGACTCTTCACGCGTCTCGATGCAGAGCGCGCCCTGCCCCGCGGCCGGCAACACGAGTTCCGGGGGGATGCGCTCGTCGATGCAGTCCGCACGCGCGAGGCGGTCGAGTCCGGCGGCCGCCAGCAGCAGGGCGTCGAAGTCGCCGCTTTCGAGCCGGCCGATGCGGGTATCGACATTGCCTTCGAGCGGCGCGAGTACGAGGTCAGGACGCAGCAGAGACAACTGGCTGCGGCGGCGCAGGCTGCCGGTTCCCACTTTCGCGCCTTGCGGCAAATCGACCAGGCGCCGCGCGGCGCCCCGCGCCACCAGCGCATCGCGCGGGTCGGCCCGTTCGGGAAAGGCGGCCAGGAAAAGACCCGGCGCCGTTTCGCCCGGCAGGTCCTTGGCGCTGTGCACGGCCAGCTCGGCGCGGCCCTGCAGCAGCGCCTCTTCGAGTTCCCGGGTGAACAGGCCCTTGCCGGAAACGGCGCCCGGCATCGTCCGTCGGCTGCGGCGATCGCCCGAGGTCACCAGCGGCGCGAGTTCGCAGCGGCAGCCAAGCGCGTTCTCCAGCAGCCGGGCGACACGCTGCGCCTGGGCGAGAGCCAGGGGACTCTTGCGGGTGGCGATGCGCAACCGGTTCACGACTCCGCTTCCCGCTCGGCGCCCGCAGGCGCTGCGTCTGCGCCGTCCGTGTTCGCATCCGCACGCTTCAGTGAAGCCGCGTCCGCACCGGCGCCGGCAACATCCGCGTGCTGCAATGAAGCCGATTCTACATCCGCATCCGCGTCCGCGCCGCCGGCGACATCCGCGTCCGGCGCCGGCAAGTCCGGGTTCGCGTCCGCACCGGTGACAACATCTGCGCGTTGCGACGCATCCGCATCCGCGTCTGCTTCCGCGTCCGCGCCGGGCGCCTCCGGATCGTCGAGTGCAAAGAGCGCGCGGGCCGCCGCGGGCAGGTCCAGCTCCGGCGGCGCATCGCCCCCGCCGCGCAGACGCGAGAGCGGCGCGTGCAGCAGCTTGTTGACGATGGAACGGGTCAGCGCGTCGAGCCGCTCGCGCTCTCTCCGGTCCTTTGCATGCCCTGCGAGTTCGCGTTCCAGCTCGCTGCTGCGAATCGCCTCGGCGCGTGCCAGCAGCTTGCGAATGGTCGGCGCCGCCGCGCGCGCCGCGCGCCACTGTTCGAAGCGGCGCGACTCCTCATCGACGATCGCCTCGGCGCTGCGTATCGCCTCGCGGCGCCCGGCGGCATTGGCCTCGGCGACGCTGCGCAAATCGTCCAGGTCGTACAGGTAGGCGCCGTCCAGCTCGGCGACGCGCGGGTCCACGTTGCGGGGCACGCCCATGTCGATCAAAAAAATCGGCCGGCCGCGCCGCGCGTCCAGCGCCGCGGCGAGCCCCTCCGGGCCGAGCAGCGGGCTGTCGGCCCCGGCTCCGGTCAGCACCAGGTCGCAGCGCTGCAAAAGCTGCGGCAACTCGGAGAGCGCGTGCGCGCCAGCGTCAAAGCGCTGCGCCAATGTCTCGGCGCGCGCCAGGCTGCGATTCGCAATCAACACCGAGCCGAGCCCCCGGCGCTGCAGCACGGCCAGCGCCAGCTCGATCATTTCGCCCGCGCCCACCAGCAAGGCCGACTTGTCTTCGAGCGTTTCAAAAATCCGCTCGGCCAGTTCCACGGCCACCCGCGCAATCGACACCGGGCGCTCTGCGATCTGCGTCTCGCTGCGCACGCGCTTGGCCGCAGCGAAGGCGTGCTGGTAGAGCCGGCCCAGCATGGCGCCGCAGGCCCCCGCCGAGGCGGCCTCGCTGTAGGCCTGCTTGACCTGGCCGAGGATTTGCGGCTCGCCCACCACCATCGAATCGACCGCGGCCGCCACCCGGAACAGGTGGCGCACCGCCGCCGCGCCCCGGTAGGTATAGAGCGCGCGCGCAAGTTCCTGCCGGGCCGGCTTGGCGGCGCCCGCCTCCGGCAGCTCGCGTTCGAACAGGCGATGAATGCGCTGCAGGGCGGCCTCCGTTTTGTCCGCCCAGGCCGTGACTTCCACCCGGTTGCAGGTGCACAAAAGCACCGCCTCTTCGACCTCGGCGCCCGCGGTCAGTGCAGACACCACGGCGCGCGCATCGGAGACGGCGAAGCGCTCGCGCAGCTCGAGCGGCGCCGTGCGGTGGTTCATGCCGACCAGGAGCAAACTCACGTCACCACTCCCAGGCCGGCCAGGGCCGCGAGCAGGGCCAGCGAGCACAGCACGGAATACAGGGCCAGCGCGCGCCCGGCCTGGCCGCCGCCGAAGCGAAACAGCAGCAGCGCGTACATGCACCAGGCCGCAAGCGCGATCCATTCGTGAATGCCGGGCGGCCACAGCGCGCGCCCGGCCGCGGCCAGCCACAGCGTCCCGCTGACCAGGCTGGCCGAGAGCAGCAGAAAGCCGACCCGCAGGGCGATCTGGTCGATGCGGTCCAGCGCTTCCAGCGAGGGCAAAAGCGAGCGCAGCAAGGCGCCCCGCTTCTGCTTGAGTTCCCGGTCCAGCACCAGGTACATGGCGCCGGAGGCAGCGCCCAGGCCGAGCGCGGCCAGGCCGGCCCCGGCGGGCAGAATGTGCAGGTGCGACCAGAGGGGGTTCACCACGGGCGCGGCGCCCGCGTCCAGCCACCCCGAGAGCAGGACGCCGACAAAGGCGAGCAGCGACACCGCGCAGGAGAGGCCGACGCCGCGCACGAAGCACAGCAGGGCCAGGTAGGTCAGCACGCCGAGCCAGGCAATCAGCAGCAGCAGGAAGGAAAACTGGCCGAGCGCGGGCGGCGCGTGGAGATCGTGAAGCCGCCAGAGCTGCAGCCCCTGCACCAGCGCGCCTATGCCGAGCAGGGCCACCGCCGCCCACAGCAAGGCGGGCGCGCGCCGCGCGAGACCCAGGGCGGAGACCAGCAGCGCAGCCCCGTAAAGCAACACCGGCCAGGTGTGCAGTTCAGGCATCGTCGCCGCCGGCGCCGGCATGGGTGACGGTGCTGGTATCCGTGTCGGTATCGCTGGTGGCAACGGTGCCGGTATCCGTGCCGGTGTCCGTATCCGTGTCGCTGGTGGTATGGGTGCTGGTGGTGGTATCCGTGTCGGTTTTGGTGACGGTGTCGCTGGTGGCAACGGTGCCGGTATCCGTATCGGTATCGCTGGTGGTATGGGTGTCGGTGTTGACGTCGGCGTCGGCGGCCTCGCCGCTGAGCGAATCCTGCACGGCTTCAAACACGCGATACGAAGGCTCGTCGAAGAGCACGAAGCGAATTTCCCGGGGGCGCGCCTCGGGATCGGCCAGGCAGCGCCGCGCTTCCCGCAGCAGAATCCCGGCGGACTCCTGCAGCGAGAGGCCGCCCACCCCGGCGCCCAGGGCGGGAAAGGCCAGCGTGTCCATGTCCTGTTCGCGGGCGTGTCGCAAGGCGCTTTGCGCGGCGCGTCGCACACTCGCCGCGCTCGCCGCACCGCCGGGCGCCATGACCGCTGCGTGAATCACGAAGCGCGCGGGCAGGCGTCCGGCGCCGGTCAGGAGCGCGGCGCCCACTTCGATGGGGCCGTGCGCCCTGCATTCGGCCAGTATCTCCGGGCCGCCGTGTTCGTGAACGGCCCCCGCCACGCCGGCGCCCGGAATCAGCGCGCTGTTGGCCGCGTTGACAATCGCGCAGACGCGCTCGGCGGTGATGTCGCCGATGGAGAGCGTGATGCCCGGAGTCATGAGTCATACAGTTCCGGAAAGAGCGCCTCGTCCACCAGGGCGGCGATGGCGTGACCGATGGCGATGTGCGCTTCTTGCACGTGGGGCGTCCGGTCCGACGCCACCACCAGCGGCAACTCGACCTGCCGCGCAAGGCGCCCGCCCCCCTTGCCCAGCAAGGCGATGGTGCGCAGCCCGAGTTCGCGCGCGCGGGTCGCCGCCGCCAGCACGTTGGGCGACTCGCCGCTGGTGGAAAGCGCAATCGCCACGTCCCCCGCGCGGCCCAGCGCCTCGACGCCGCGCGCGAAGACGCGCTCGAAGCCGTAGTCGTTGCCGACGGCGCTGAGTTCACAGTTGTTCACGCCCAGGGCGAGCGCGGGCAAGGCCGGCCGGTCCGGGCCCAGCTTGCCGGTCCACTCGGCGGCGATGTGCTGGGCGTCGCCGGCGGAGCCGCCGTTGCCGAAGAGCAGCACCTTGCCGCCGGCGCGAAAGGCGCCGATCACCACTTCCGCGGCGGCGGCGATGTCGGCGCTGAGCTGCTCGGCGACCTCGCGCTTCACGCGCGCGCTTTCCAGCAGCAGCTCGCGAACGCGGGCCTCGGGCGGGGTATCGGTGGTCATGGCTCCTCACAGCGGCGGCGGCGCCCGGCCAGGCATCGGGGCCGGCGTGCGTACGCGTCCAGGCAGGCAGGATCATGGTACCCGAAAGGCGCCTGCCTTATCAAAACACGCGGCAGCCCGCTTCGACCGCCTTGTCAACGGAGGGGGCAGCCGCCGCGGCTGCCGAAACGCCGGCGGATTTAACGGTCGAATCCTGGAAACACACCCGCCACGCAACGGGAGGGGCGCCAAGGCCGGCGATGAAACGCCGACCGCCAGACACCGGCCTGCGGTTGCCGGGAACCCCGACGAGGCATATTCTGGCCGGGACCGCGCCCTGCAAGAACCCACCAGAACCCACCACGCAATGCCCGAGCCCCGCGCCGGGGAGGCCCCGCATGATGCTCGCTCCCGTAAAGCCCGACCTGCTCCGCTGGGCGCGCGAACGGGCCGGCCTCGAGCGAGAGGCCCTGGCGCCCAGGTTTCCGAAGTTGCCCGAGTGGGAGAGCGGCGAAAAGCAGCCGACGCTAAGGCAGGTGGAAGCCTTTGCCCGGGCCGTCCAGGTTCCGCTCGGCCACCTGTTTCTTTCCCGGCCTCCGGAAGAATCCCTTCCCATCCCCGACTTCCGCACCCTCCCCGGGCGAACCGTCACAAGGCCGAGCCCGAACCTTCTCGACACGATCCACGCCTGCCAGGAACGGCAGGACTGGTACCGGGACTTCGCCCGGGCCACCGGGGAACCGGAGCTTGCATTTGTCGGCAGCGCCTCGGTCGAAACGCCTCCCCGGGACGCCGCGGCCGAGATGCGCGAAACCCTGGGCGTAGGTCTCGAGGCCCGTCGCGAGTGCAGGAGCTGGGGCGATGCCCTGCGAATGTTCATCCGGCAGGCCGACGAAGCGGGTGTGCTCGTCATGGTCAACGGAGTGGTCAACAGCAACACCCATCGCCCTCTCGACCCCGAAGAGTTCCGCGGCTTCGCCCTGGCCGACCCTCTCGCCCCGCTGATCTTCATCAACGGTGCCGATACCAAGGCTGCGCAGATCTTCACGCTCGCCCACGAGCTCGCCCACATCCGGCTGGGTGTTTCCGCCCTGTCCAATCTCGGCATCGCGCCGAGGCCGGGCGCCCGGCAGGAAGAGACGTGGTGCAACGCCGTGGCGGCCGAATTCCTGGTTCCGCTGGACGCACTGAGCGAGGAACTGCGAGGCGTCGAACTTCAAAATGACCGCCTGCTTCAAGACACCCTTCCGCGGCTGGCGAATACTTTCAAGGTCAGCACGCTGGTCATTTTGCGACGCCTGCTCGATGCCGAAAGGCTCACCCGGAATCGTTTTGACACGGCGTGGAGACGGGAGAGCACGCGCCTGCGGGATATTGTCCAGGGCGACAAAAGCAGGGGCACGGGCGGCGGCGACTTCTATCGAACCACGGCCGCACGCGTGGGGAAGCGTTTCGCTCATGCACTTGTTGCGAGTACGCTCGAGGGACAAACCCTCTACATGGACGCCTTGCGCATGCTTGGTATTTCCAACATCAAGACCTTCAACAACTTCGAGCAGGCGATAAGCTTCCCTGCATAAACACCTTCCAAATGCTTCGCCGGGAGGGGGCGTGCTTTGTCCTTCGGTGAGTTTTGCGCTAGCATGGCGCTGCCCAATCAGGCCGCCGCCCGCCGGAAGGCCACACATAGAGGAGCCGTCATGCCCCAGCCGAAAGACATCCAGGACGCCGATTTCGAACAGGAGGTGCTGAAATCCGAGGCGCCGGTCATCATCGATTTCTGGGCGGAGTGGTGTGCGCCCTGCCGGGCGATTTCCCCCATCATCAAGGAACTGGCCGAGCGCCACGCCGGCGCCATCAAGATCGTCAAGATGAACATCGACGAAAACCCGCTGACGCCCGGCAAGTACGGGGTGCGCTCCATCCCCACCGTGCTGTCCTTCAAAGGCGGCGCCGTGGTCGAGCAGATCACCGGCGCAAGGCCCGCCCGGGCCTTCGAGGACATGGCGCAGAAGCTGCTCTGAGCCCGCCAACCTGCCCTGCCCGATCGACCGGTCCGCCGGCCCGCGCGCGGGTTCGGGTGGTCGCCCGGCCGCCAGGCCCGTTCGAGCGTTCTGCCGCCCTCGGATTCGACCGACGGCGGCTTCGGCCCAAGCGTTCTGCCCGCCCCGCACAGGTGCTCGTCACTGCGTTCGCCGTTCGGCGCGTGGACTTCGGCGCTCAGCGCACGGCGGCGGCGGGCTCGAACAGGCGCACCGGCCAGCGACGACGCAGGGCCTCCCGGTACAGGCGGTGGTCGGGGTTCACCACCACCGGGTTGCCGACGATTTCGAGCAGCGGCAGGTCCGTGATCGAATCCGTGTAGAAGTAGCTGCGGGCAAGGTCAATGCCCTGCTCTGCGGCCAGCGCGTTCAGCCAGTGTATCTTGCCTTCGCCCACGCAGGGGGGTTCCCGCACGAGGCCGCTATAGCGCCCGCCCTGTTCTTCGAAGCGGGTGCATAAAAGGTGCTCGATGTGCAGGTGCTCGGCGAGCGGCTGCGCCACGAAGTTCGCCGCGCCGGTGATGATGATCGGCAGGTGGCCCCGCTCCCGGTGGGTTTCCACCAGGGTGCGCGCGGCCGGGTAGAGGTGGCGGATCAGCTCTGCGCCGATGCGCTGCCGGGTGACGCGCTCGACCTCCGCCACCGACAGCCCTTCGATTTCCTGCGCGAGTTCCCGGGTCCAGGCATCCACGTCGAGCAGGCCGACCTTGTAACGCAGGTAGGCGAGCAGCCCCGTGGCCATTTCGAAGCCGGAAATTTCGCCGTGCGCATAGCGCTGCTTCATGTACAAGGAACCCGAGTTTTCATCGATCAGGGTCTTGTCCATGTCAAAGAGGGCGCCGATGCGGGACACGGGGACGCCTAGAAGAGGTAACGGCGCATGGAGATGTTCATCAAGAGCCCCAGCGCCACCAGGTTGACCAAAAGCTGCGAACCCCCGGCGGAAACCAGGGGAAAGGGCAAGCCGATCACCGGCGCCAGGCCGAGCACCACCGCGACATTGATCAGCGCCGGCCAGAACAACACGCCGACCAGGCCGATCGCCAGCATCATGCCGAAGCCGTCCTTGGCGCCGCCGGCCACGGTGAGGCCGCGCAGCAAAATGGCCGAGTAAACGCCGAGCAGCACCATGCAGCCGGCAAAGCCCCACTCTTCCGCCAGCACCGAGAAGGCGAAGTCGGAGTGCTGCGTCGGCAGAAACTTGAGCTGGGTCTGCGGCCCCTGCAGGTAGCCCTGGCCGAACAGGCCCCCCGAACCCACGGCGATGTGCGACTGGATGGCCTGGTATCCCGAGGCCAGCGGGTCGCGCGACGGGTCGATGAAGTCGAGAATGCGCTCGCGCTGGTATTCGCGAAACACGTAGTTCCAGAGCCCCGTCAGGCCCAGCAGGACGATGCCCGCCATCATCAGCCAGGAACGGGTCGGCATGCGCACGAAAAGCAGGTAGGTGCCGCCGGTCAGCAAAATCAGGACCGCCACGCCGAGATCGCGCTGCAGCAACACCGCGAGCACCGGCGCCGCCAGGATCAGGCCCGGTACCAGCATGTCGCGCAGGCCCCGCATCGCGGTGGGCGGACGGCGCTGGAAGTAACGCGCCAGCATCAAGACCAGGCCGAGCTTGGCGAATTCGGCGGGTTGCAGCGAGAGCGAACCCATGATCAGCCAGGAACGGCTGCCCCGAATCACCGGGGCGAACACCAGGGTGGAGAGCACCAGCAAGAGCGAAAGCCCGTAGAGCAGCGGCGCCCAGCGCTCGAAGTGGCGGTAGTCCACCAGCAGCGCCACGCCGAAGGCCGTGAGCGCGACGCAAAGCGCGAGCAGTTGGCGCGCGAAGTCCGGGGGCAAACCGCCGCCGGCGACGCCCGGGCGGGTCGCCGAGTACAGGTTGGCGAGGCCCATCAGCAACAGGGCCAGGGCCAGGAGCAGCAGCGGCCAGTCGAAGGCCGACAGGAAACGGCGTTCAGTTACCTGCAAGTGCGCTCTCCTGCGCCGCGGCGTTCTCCCGCTGCGCGCCGGCAGTCGCATTCCGGTTCGGCGCGGCGCTCTCTTGCGAAGCGGGCACGCCGAGCAGCGAAGAACTTCGCGCGGCCTCGTCACCGCCAGGCGCGGGCGCGGCGCCGCGCTTCGCGAAGTAGTGGTTCAGGATTTTGCCGGCGATGCCCGCCGCGCTGCCGCCGCCGTGCAGGCCGTGCTCGACAAAAACGGACACCGCGATCTCCGGCGCATCGGCCGGCGCAAAGGCCGCGAACCAGGCGTGGTCGCGCAGCGCCCTCGGTATCTCCTCTTCTTCCATGCCCTCGGTGTGTTCGATGCCGACCACCTGGGCCGTGCCGGTCTTGCCGGCCACGCGCCAGCCTTCCACGCGCGCGCGCCGGCCCGTGCCCCCTTGTTCTTCGACGACGGCGACCAGGGCGTCCTGCACCATGGCCAGGTGCGCTTCGGAAATTTCGAAGTGATCGAACGATGCCTGCGTGCTTTGCCCCGGCCCTTCGCGCTCCCGGGTGCTGAGCACCAGCCGCGGCTTCAGCACCCTGCCTCCGTTTGCGAGCGCCGCGTACACCACCGCCAGTTGCAAAGGCGAGTAGAGATAAAAGCCCTGGCCGATCGCGGCGGACAGGGTCTCGCCGGGCTGCCAGGGCTCGCCGAAGCGCGCTTCTTTCCAGGCGCTGGTGGGGGCCAGGCCGGACGCCTCGTCCGGCAGGTCGATGCCGCTGCGGCGACCGATGCCGAAAGCGCGCGCAGTGCGCGCGAGCCGGTCGATGCCGAGCTGCACACCGAAGTGATAAAAGAAAACGTCACAGGATTCTTTCAGGGCGGTGCGCAGGTTGACCTTGCCGTGCCCGCGGCGTCGCCAGCAACGGTAGTTGCGGCTTCCGTAGTGGTAGTAGCCGGGACACATCACGCTGCTGGTCTCATCCACCACGCCCTCTTCCAGGAGCGCCACGGCGACCACCGCCTTGTGCACCGAGCCGGGCGGGTAGTGGCTCTGGTGGGCGCGGCTGTGCAGCGGGTTGCGCAGGTCACCACGCAGCGCCGCCCAGCGCTGCGGGTCGATGCCCACGAACTCGCCCGGGTCGTAGGCGGGCGCGGAGGCCAGCACCAGCACGTCGCCGCTCTGCACGTCGAGCACCACCGCGGCGCCGATGTGCGGCGCCTCGCCTTCGGGAACTTCCGTGAAGGCCGCCTCGGCCCGCTGCTGCAGGTCCTGGTCGAGGGCCAGCACCAGGGCGCCGCCGGGCACGGAGTCAATCTTGCCGAGTTCCTTGACTTCGCGGCCGTCGGCGTCCACCTCCACGTTGCGGCCGCCGGCGCGCCCGCGCAGCTGTGCTTCGTAACTGCGCTCGATTCCCGTTTGCCCGGTCAGGTCGCCGGGCCGATAGCCCTCGCGGCCCGCGCCCTCGAGCTGCACGGCGCTGATTTCGCCCAGCGTGCCGAGCAGGTGGGCCGCGAGTTCACCGTAAGGGTAATGCCGCCGGGGAAAGGCGGTCACGTCTACGCCGGGCAAGGCGAAGCGATGCGCTTCAATGCGGGCCAGGGTCTCGTAATCGAGGTCGCGTCGCAGCAGCACCGGCTGGTAGGGCAACACCGAGGCGTTGCGGGAGACGCGCCGCCGGAGGTCCGCCAGGGGAAGCTCGAGCAGGCCGGCCAGGGCATCGTAGGTGCGCCCGCTGCGCCGCAGGTCCGCCGGCACGGCATGCAGCCGGTACGAAGGGCGCGTGCCGGCGAGCAGCCGCCCGTTCCTGTCGAAAATGTCTCCGCGCGGCGCGGGAAAGCGCTGCAGGCGTACCGAGTTCTGACGGGAGCGCTCGAGCAGGTGCTCGCCTTCGAGAATTTGCAGGTAGAAAAGCCGCACGGTAAACACGCCGAAGGCGATGAGCATCAGCAGCATCGCCACCGGGATGCGCGCGCGCACCCTGTCGCCCTGGTCGCCGATCTGTTCGGTGGGCGGCGCCACCTAGACACCCGTCCTGTGAATATCAATCAGCATCTTTTCGTACACCTTTCGTTCCGAGATCAAGGCGTGCACCCGGCGCGCCAGCGCGAGCACCGGCGCCGCGAACAGCGCAGTCATGAACGCATGCGGCAAGACCATACCGAGTTCGGAGAGCGTGGGCACGAAGAGGCCGTGCGCGGGCGCCGAGAGCGCGAAGAAGAGCAGGGAATCCAGGATTGTCAGCAAAAACACCATCACGAACCAGGAGCGCCGGTCTTCGAAACCGAACTGCACTTCGAAGCGGCGCACCAGGCCCCACTCGAGCACGCGCAAAAAGACGTACATGCCGCTGGAGGCCTCCGACAGGGCGCCGGTGAAGAAGCCCAGCGCGGCGCAGGTCAGCAGGCCCGGCACGGGCGCCAGCACCAGCGCCGCCGCCGCAGCGCCCAGCAGCGAAACACCCGGCAGCCAGGCCGCGGGCAGCCAGGCTGAGAGCGCCGCCTGCGCCCCCGCCAGCAGCAGAACCGTCAGCAGCCAGGCCAGGCCCGCCTGCATCAGGGCGCTTCCGCGCCCGGGTGGGCGTCGCCGTCCGCCGTGCTGCCGAAGAGCAGCTCCAGCGTGGGGCTGCGCACCAGCATCACGGATACCTGCTCGAGGCGGCTGAAGTTGACGGCGGATTCAATTTGCGCGCTGTGCAGCAACTCGAGGTCGGGGGTGTGCACCGAGCGCACGACGCCGATGCGGAGCCCCTTTTGGTACACGCCGGAGATGCCGGAGGTAATCAACATGTCGCCCTCCCGAACATCGTCGCCCCGCGACATGAAGGTGAACACGAGGCCGCCTTCGCCGTCCCCGCGCACGATGCCGCGCGCGCGGCTGCGCTGCACCATGGCGTCCACCGAGCTGCGCCGACTCGAAAGAATCATGACGCGCGCGGCGCCGGGCGAAGTCGCCGTGACCAGGCCGACCAGGCCCTCCTCCCCCAGCACCGGCATGCCGCTGCGCACGCCGTCGTTTCGCCCGCGGTCGAGCAGCAGCGAGCGCAGCCAGGGCGAGAGGTCCTCGCCCACCACCCGGGCCGAGCGCTGCGGCGCTTCGAAGTCGCCGCGCAGCGCTTCCATGCGGGCCAGGTGTCCGCCCTCGGTCAGCAGCTCGCGCAGTTCGATGTTCTCGCGTTCCAGTTCGGACACGCGCGTGCGCAGCCGCTCGCCCTCCCTGCGCACTGCGATCAGGTCGATGTAGTTGGTCCAGAATGCGCGCCCGTATTCGAGCGGCAGGGTGAGCACCCGCTCCACCGGCGCCGTCGCCTCCAGCAATATGCCGCGCAGCCGGCCCATCTCGCCCTCGCCCCGGCCCGCGGGCGCGCGCAACAGCAAAAACAGTGCAAGCGCGAGCAGCCCGGCGAAGGCCAGGGGCAGGCGCAAGCGATACAAAAAGCCGATCATGCCGGGTGCGCGAGGGCCCGCGCGTCACTTCTCGATGGTAATCTCGCGCAGCAGCGAAATTTCGTCGAGTGTACGGCCGGTGCCGAGCGCCACCGCGGTGAGCGGTTCTTCGGCGAGCACCACGGGCAAGCCCGTCGCCTCGTGCAGCAGCACGTCCAGGTTGCGCAGCAGCGACCCGCCGCCGACCATGACCATGCCCTTATCGACAATGTCGGAGGCCAGCTCGGGCGGCGTGCGCTCCAGCGCCACCTTGACGGATTCCACGATGGCGCCGACGGGCTCCTGCAGCGCCTCGTAGGCCTCTTCGGATTTGAGTTCGATGGTCTTGGGAACGCCCGCCACCAGGTCCCGGCCCTTCACCTCCATGGTGCGCATTTCCCGCTCCGGGTAGGCGGTGCCGATGGTCATCTTGATGGTCTCCGCGGTGCGCTCGCCGATCAGCAGGTTGTACTTGCGCTTGACGTAGCCCATGATGGCTTCGTCCATCTTGTTGCCGCCGACGCGGGTCGAATCGGAATACACGATGCCCGAGAGCGAGAGCACCGCCACCTCGGTGGTGCCGCCGCCGATGTCGATGATCATGTTGCCCGAAGGCTCCATGAAGGGCAGGCCCGCGCCGATCGCCGCCGCCATCGGCTCCTCGATCATGTACACCTCGCGCGCGCCGGCGCTGAGCGCGCTCTCGCGAACCGCGCGCTGCTCCACGGAAGTGATGCCCGAAGGAACAGCCACCACCACGCGCGGCCGCACCAGCATGGAAGCACGGCGATGCACCTTGCGGATGAAGTGACGCAGCATCGCTTCGGTGACATCGAAGTCCGCGATCACGCCGTCTTTCATCGGGCGTATCGCGACGATGCTGCCCGGCGTGCGGCCCAGCATTTCCTTGGCCTCTTCGCCCACCGCCTTGACCCGTTGCGGGCCGCGTCCGTTCTTCATCACCGCCACCACGCTGGGTTCGGAAACCACGATCCCCTCGCCCCGCACAAACACCAGGGTATTGGCGGTGCCAAGATCGATCGCGATGTCCTTGGAGAAAAGTCCCAGTATGCGTTCCCACAGCATCGGCCTGCCTCCTGCGCTCCCGGCCCCTGCTTCGGCCGGAGCGATAGCGCCCCTGTTACGCCCACTCCCAAACGGTCGCCGGCCCCGG
>CAZJXU010000006.1:0-4979 GCA_964550095.1 uncultured Spirochaetales bacterium
ACAGAGGCTACGCGGACAAGTTTCGTGACCGCGGCGTTCCGGTTTACCTGGTGGGGATGGAGTTCGATCCTGACGACCGCAACATCAAGTACCTCGACATCGAACCGCTCCGGGGCCGGCGAACGAGCGGGCGGAAGAAGACCAGCCGAAAGAAGACCACCCGAAAGAAGACCGTCCGGAAGAAGAGCGCCCAGAAGAAGATCACCCGGAAGAAGCGCAGCCCGCGCCGGTGACATTTCCGGCGCCCCGGTTGGCGATGGCGGGCGGCGGGGCGACGGCCAGACACGAGGCGCGACTCAAGGTTGACACACAGTTCTGAGGCGAATCGGTCGTCACGGTCGCCCGCAGGTGTCACGGTCGCCCGCAGGTGTTTGGTGGTTACGGGACCGGCGATACGGTCGGCCGCCCCAAGCGGCGACCGCCCCCGCTTTAGGACGACACAAGGACGACGCAGCCGCGCTTACTTTTCCGCATCCGCAAGCCACATCTGCAACGCCCGGCGCTGCCTTGCGTCAAAGGCCAGGTCGGCGTCGAAGCGCTCCAGCGTCTGGCGCAGCGCGCGCCGACCGGTGGGCACCGGGTTTTCGCGGAAGAAGGCGGCCACGTCGCGGCGCGCCGCACGGCTCGCCAGTGCGGGCAGGGCTTCGATGGGATGCGTAACCAGCATCGGGGGCAGCCGGCGACACAGCGCCTTCCAGCGCTTTTTCATGAAGGCCCAGGCGAGCGGCGCCGCTTCAGGGTTGCCGATCAGGCGCGCCAGCAGAAACGCGACGTCCTGGGTTTCCACTTCGCGGGCGAGGCAGAGCGCCAGGGTGCGACGGATCAGCGCGGGCTCGCGAAAACCGCCGAGCGCCAGCAGCATGCGGCGCGCCTGTTGCGGCGTGCGCGCACGCCCGCGCCCTTTCAGGAAGCGTTCATATAAAGCCGCGTCGCCGCTGCGCACGCCCATTTCGATTACGTCCGCGGCCAGGTTCGGCTCCACCGAAGCGGAGCTTTCGAGGTAGCGTCGGCAGAGCCGGGCGGCCTGCCGGACCACATCGGGCGCGGCGCCGATGCGTCCGACCAGCGCAAGCAACACGGCGCGGCGCTCGCGCGCAGCGTCGCTTTCCCGGGCCCGCGCGCCAAAGCCGCACTCGGCAAAAGGCGCGGCGAAGGCCCGCGCCACGCGCGCCCGAAACGCGGCCTCGGCCTGCTCGCCCAGGCTGCGCCGGACGCTCGCCGCGCAAAAGGCCAGCGGCCTCGTCAGCGAAGCCAGCACGTCCGGGTCCTGCTCGTCGTCAAAGCCGAGCGCCAGGTCCAGATACGCATCGACGCTCGCGTATCCGCTGCGCACCGCGGCCCACTGGTGTTCCAGCAAACCGATCCGCTCCACTGCATCGAGTCGCTTCTTGAAGCGGGCGATGGTTTCGAGCTCGCCCGGCTCGTGCAGCGGGCGGAAGAACCCGCTCTCGCCGGCGTTGCCGTAAACGAAGCGCACTGCGCCCTTGCCGAGCGGGATCTCGCCGCGCCTTCTGGTCAGCAGTTCGCGTTTCAGGCGGCCGCCGGATGCAGTGCCGATGCGGCCCACCCAGGGGATCGGCCAGGCCGGCGCCGTCGCCCCAGCTTTCGACGCGCCCGCCGCTCGGGACGCTTTCGCCGCCCGGCCCGCTTTCGCACGCGCCCCCGCACGCCCCTTGCTCTTGCCCGCACCGCGCCCCTTCGCGCCGCTCTTGCCCGCCGCGCCGTGCGCGCTCCCCTTGCCCTGGTTGACAAAGCGCTCCTGCCGGTAGATCAAGCGGCCCGCCCGGCGCGTGAGCTTCAGCAGCGGGAAACCGGGCCGTTCCACCCAGGCGCGCACCACCGGCTCGACATCCTGCCCGGAGGCCTCGCTGAGCGCGCTCCACAGGTCCGCCGCCTTGGCGTTGCCTTCCCGGTGACGGCGGATGTAGCGCCGCACGCCGCTGCGAAACACGCCGGGCGAGAGGTAGCGCTCGAGCATGCGCACCACCGCGGCGCCCTTTTCGTAGGTGATTTCGTCGAAGTTTTCGGTGGCGTCGCTCGGGCTGCGCACGCGGGTGTAAACGGGATGGGTTTCCTTTAGCGCATCGAGCGAAAAGGCGAGCCCCTTGGTATGCTGAAAGTCGCTCCACATGCGCCACTCGGGTTTCCACTCGTCCACGATGTGAAACGCCATCCAGGTGGCGAAGGCCTCGTTCAGCCACAGGTCGTCCCACCAGTGCATGGTGACCAGGTCGCCGTACCACATGTGCGCCAGCTCGTGGCAGATCACTTCGGCGACGCGCTTCTTTTCGTAGAAGCTCAGCGTTTTCGGGTCGGCGAGCAGCAGGGTTTCCCTGAAGAACACGGCGCCGGCGTTTTCCATGGCGCCGGCTTCGAAGTCGGGGGCGGCGACCAGGTCGAGCTTGCTGTACGGGTAGGGCAGGTCGAAGTAGCGCTCGAGGCGCTTCAGAGTCTCGCGCGCGCACTCGAGGCCGAAGGCTGTCAGCCCTTCCTTGCCGGGCACGTGCCGGATGCGGATTTCGGTTTTGCCGCAGCGCACCGCCCGTGACGTGCTGAACTCGCCCACGGCCAGCGCCAGCAGGTAGGAAGAAAGCGGGGGCGTGCGTTCGAAGGTCAGCGTCTTGCGCCCGCCGGGTGCGCGCGTTTCTTTGGCCAGGCGCGCATTGCCGATCACCGTGTTGCGGCGGCCGGTGCACACCGTCACCTGCCAGCGCGCCTTCATGGCGGGCTCGTCGAAGCAGGGGAAGAAGCGCCGCGCATCCGTCGCTTCGAGCTGGGTGATGGCGTAACGCCGCTTGCCGGAAGCGGCCCGGTACAGGCCGCGCAGGTCGCTGCGCAGCGTGCCGCGAAAATCGAGTTCGAGCACGGCGCCGCCGCGCGGCACAGGGCGGTCGAAATGCAGCTCGATGGTCTCGCGCTCCGGGCAGGGCTGCAGCCTGCCGCGCAGGCGCCCACCATCCGCCGCTCGCAGGCGCGGCCTGGTGACGCGGATCCCGTCGGCGTGCACTTCGATCACCCTGGTTGCGCGCGCGATCTCCAGGTGATGCCGGACCGTGCCGCGAAACGCATCGGAAACGCTCGGGTCCACCTCGACATACAGGTCCACGTCGGTGAGTCTGACCCAGGGCGAAAGGCGGTGGTCCTTGCCGCGCCCCCGCGAGCCGGGCGGCAGCGCACGCGCTTTCTTTTGTTCGTGCTTCGTCACGGCCGTCGCCTCGCGGATGCGCTCTGCCGCGCATGAGTATGGAAAAGAGTCATGCGGGGGAGTATATCGCCGCCGCCGCGGATCCGCCCTCGCCGAAATTGGGCCGTCTAGCGCCAGTGCCCCGTGTTTTTGAAAAGCCGGCAGCATCGCCAGGCGCGCTCCAGGCTCGGCGCATGTTTGCGCGCGCGGCGGGCGGACCACGTCTCTCGCGTAAATTCCGAGACTACTTCCACGTATCCCAGGGTTTGTTTTCCGGGGCTCTTTTCGTCAGAAGCCAGGGCCATCCTGACCTCCCGGTTGCGGGAGTTCCGGGCAAGAGCAAGCAGCGCCTCCTTGGGGTTGTCGTAATCTTCCGGGGAACGCAGAATTCGAGCGGAAGAGATGCGCAGAAAAGACGCCATGGCTTCCCGGTCGGCCAGCAGCCAGGCATCGATGGAGCGCACGGCGACTCGAAAGCACATCCCCTGGGCAGGATCCGGCAGGTATTCCTGCACACGAGAAGGGGCGCACGCTTTCCGGTCCAGGTCGCACAGGGCGAACCATGGAGCATGAAGGCCGGCCTGATTGTAACTCTTCAGCCTGTTGGAAAATTCAGGAAGACTGTACGGGAAAACTTTCCCCACCTTCAATGAACACTCAGAGAACAGTTTTCTCAAGACGACTTCATCGAGCTTCCCCTCTACAAGGCAGTTTATGTACGTATCACGCATCAGGAAGGAAGGCGGAAATATGTGTCCCTGGGAGCAGCACAGGGCATGACCACTTCGCCGGGGTAATAACCCTCTTTAACCAGCGCACGCACAAAGCCGATGGATGCGGTGTTTTGAACCTTCGTCCCCTCGTCCCCGGGAACGAGCAGGTAAATTCTTTCCAGGCCGATGCCGTGATCTCTCAGAAAAGAGGTCGAGTAGGTGGTAACCAGCACCTGATTGCCCTGCGTCCGGCTCATCCTGGCCATGGTGCCGGGAAGATATGACAACAGGCTGTCGTGCACACCCAGCTCGGGTTCTTCCAGCAGCAGCGGACCGCCGCCCTCCGAAAGCGCCCAGAGCAGACCCATCATGCGGAGGGTTCCATCGGAGAGCGCAGCCTCGCTTTGCCTGGCGTCCGGCGAATGCCAGTTTTCGCAGTTCACGTACAGGCGCCAGTCGCCTCGGGAGTCACGCTTCAGCTCGAGCTTGCGAAGCCCGGGAATCACGACCTGCATCGCCTTCTGGATTTTCGCGAGCCGGGCATCTCGGGTCTTCTTGTTTGTTGCCGCAACGCGCTCCAGGAAACCTCCGCCGAAGGGGTCGCCCGCGCCGGCTCCGTTGCTTCCCGGGTTTCGCACGATCTGGGGGACGATGTGCTGGTAGCGAATCGACTTGAAAAAGCCCGCGAGTTCCCGGAATGCCTGGTTTTCGCTCACCTGTTCGAGGTGCGTTTGCGTGAGCCTTTCCCTGTCCTGCCTGTCTTTTTTGTCCGGTCGCTCCAGGACGCATTTTCCATCGACATGAATCCTTTCAAGCGCGACTTCCGGCGCCTGCTGCCCCCTGCGATTCCGGAAACGCAGGGTGTACGACCACTGCCTTGAAGCGTCCTCCGATTCGACATCGACGGAGAGTTCGACGCTCGGGGCGCCCTTGGCATGCAGGGAGCGCAGCTCGTCCATGCCGCCCCGGCTTGCCACGGCCTTGCCGAGGCCCGATTCCGCGACATCCCGCAAAAAGCGCAGGGCGTCGAGAACGTTCGACTTCCCTGAAGAGTTGGGGCCGATCAGGAAAGTCAGGTCGCC
>CAZJXU010000007.1:0-1877 GCA_964550095.1 uncultured Spirochaetales bacterium
CGACCCCGCCTACGCCGAAGTGTTTGCCGAGCGCGCGCTGCGCTACGCGCCGGGCGATGCGGCGGCGCACCAGGTGCTGACGCGCGCGCAGCAGCAGCTTGAAGAATTCCGGAGCGCACGCGCGCGCGCACTTCTGGCCGCGCCGGACGACACAAAAGAAAGCGCAGCCGAGGGCGCCCTGCTGCTCTCGCTCTGGCGGCCCGGGGCGGACATCGAAAGCGCGGCGCGCACGCTGCTCGCCGAGGGGCCGGGGGCGCGCCGGGACGAAGCGCGTTTTGCGCTGGCGCTGGCGCTCGCAGAACAGGGCCGCGAGGTGGAAAGCTGGGACGAACTGGAAGCACTGGCAAGCAAGGGCCGGCAAAACGAAAACATGTCGCGCCACGCTCGGGCGCTGGTCTATAACCTGGAAACCAACCCCTACGGGGGCTTTCGCGAGGCGCGCGCTGCGCAGCGCAGCGAGCGGGCGCGCCGGCTTTTGTTCGGCGTGCTGGCCGACGGCGCGCGCGACCGCGAGCTGCCACGCGCGCTGGAGTGGCTGATCGAAATTCCCTCGCTGCCCGGCGTGGTGCTGGGCCTGCCGCAGCGGCTAGTCGCCTTTCCTTTCAGCAAGCCGCAGCGCAGCGCGCCGGGCGTGATGGCGCGTCGCTACCTGGAACGCATGCCGCAGGGCGCGCACGCGCAGGAGGTGCGGCGCTGGCTGTTCCGTCACGAGCGCGCCAGGGGCAACCACTACGGCGCCTGGCAAATCGCGCCGACGCTGGGCGAACACGATGAAGCGGAACTTGCCGAGCTGCGCGAGCGCGCCGCGCAGCAGGCCTTTGAACGCGCCGAGGCCGAAGCCCGGCGCAGCGCAAAAATGGCGCTGCTGCGCGAGGTGGCGCGCGAGTTCGCCGGTACCGAGGGCGGCAAGAGCGCCGGTCTGGCCCTGCGCGACGCGCTGAAAAATTACACGCCGCAGCGCATCCGCATCAGCCGGGAATCTCTGAAGGAGAACGCGGGCGTTGCGGGCGCCGCGGGCCTGGCCCTGCAGCCGCAGCTTCTGGACGGCAAACTGGAAAACGGCGAGCTGCACGCGCAGGGAGTGACGCTGCTGGGCGGCCGCGTGATCGAGCTGGCCTTCGTGGCCGAAAGCGGCGACGAAGAGGCCGCGCCGACGCCGCTGCGAAAGCGCATCTCCCAGGAGCGTCTGGAGCGCACGGTGGCGCAACTGGAAGAAAGCGCCCTGCACGCGTGGCGCAGCGACAGGGATTTAGAGCCCGAGCACGACGCCGACCGGGACGCCTACCTGGAGCGCGCGCGGCTGGGGGTGGTGGATACGCCGGAGCGCCGGCCCGATGCGGGCGCCGAGTACAGCTACCTGAGCGCGCGCGAACGCTTCGGCGCCGTGCGCAGCCGCGAATCCCTGTTGCCCGTGGAGCTGGTGCTGCGCGGCAGCTTCAGCGACTTCAGCCTGGGCGCCTTTCCGCGCATCCGCCTGCCGCAGCCCACGCCGGACAGCATCCTGTACGAGTGATCACGCCAGGCCGAGCCGCTCCATGTCCCCTTCGTCCAGCCCCAGGTAGTGGCCGATCTCGTGCCGCACGGTAATCCCTATCTGCTCGACGAGCTCGGCGTGCGTGCTGCACATCTTTTCCAGGTTCTTCTTGAACAGGTACACCTGGTCGAGCGTATCGCGCTGCATGCTCGGCGAGGCCAGGGTTCGCGGCACACCGACGAAGAGGCCCACCACCTGCGGTGAAACGCCCTCTTCCACGACCATCTTCCGGTCCGGGTAGTCCTGCACGGTGATGCTGAGCGCATCCACGTACTCGCGAATGGAGCGCGGCAGATCCTCCAGCGCCTCATCGACGGCGCGGCCAAAGAACTCCTCGCTGACC
>CAZJXU010000008.1:0-7925 GCA_964550095.1 uncultured Spirochaetales bacterium
GGGCGAGCGGGCGGCGGACGGGGCGCCTGCCGGGCCCCTCCGCGTGCGCCGGGGGCCTTCCGGGCGCAGCGGGGCCGGTCCGCCCGGCGCCGGCGCGCGACGCCTAAGCCTTTGATTTCCCTGTGATTTTGACTTCTCCCAGCAGCCACTCCAGGGCCTTTTCCCGGCCCATTTCCTGCTTCAGCGCCTGGCTCAGGTTCTGCCCCGCCGCAGGGTCCTGCAGGCGCTGCGACGCAACGCCCTCGGCCCGGGCCAGCGCCTCGAGGCGCGCATCCACCTCCTCTGCTTCCACCGAAATGGCCTGCTGCTCCACCACCGCATCCAGCAGCAGCAACTCCCGCACCGAGCGTTCCACCTCCGGGCGCCACTCATCCTGCCAGCGCAGCAACTGATCCTGCAGCTTTTCACGCGGCAGGTACGAGGCGAAGCGCCGATACGCGTTTTCGAGGCGCATGTTCAGGTGTTCACGCACCATGCCCGGCGGCAGCTCGAATGCGGTCTCTTTGAGCAGCGCGTCAAAGAGCGCGCTGCGCAGCGTGCGCTTGCCGTCCAGCATCTTTTCCTGCCCGAGCCGCTGGCCGATCAGGTCGCGCAGCCCGGCGAAGTCCACGTCTTCCGAGCCGGTCGCGCGGTGCGCCAGGGCGTCGTCCGGCTCGGGCAGTTCGAGGCGGGCGATGCGCTGAACCGTCATCTCGAAAACGGCGGACTTGCCCCGCAGCTCCTCCGCCGGATAATCCTCGGGGAAGGTCGCATCCACCGTGAGCGCGGCGCCCGCCTGGGCCCCCACCAGGGCCTCTTCCAGCTCGGGAAGCAGGCGCCCTGCGCCCAGCTCGACCAGCGCGCCTTCGGCGGCGCCGCCGGGGAAGGGCTCGCCTTCCATGCGCCCCTGGTAATCGACGGTGAGGTAGTGGCCCTTCTGCGCCTCAGCCCCCGCTTCCAGTTCCTCCAGCGTGGCCAGGCGGCCCCGCAGCGCTTCGATTTCCCTGTCTATGTCGGCCTCTTCCACCGGCCGCGGCTCGGCGTGCGCGAGCTTGATGCGGCGCAGCTTCGGCAGGGTGATGGGCGGGCGCACCTCCACCCTGGCGCTGTAGCGAAACACGGCGTTCGGCTCGGCCACGGGGGCGGCCTCCAGCTCGGGCTCGGCGACCGGCCGCAGTTCGCTGCGCCGGGTGGCTTCCGGCAGGGTTTCTTCCACGAGCTCCCGGCCGATCTGCGTGGCGATGTCGGCGCCGTAACGGCGCTCCAGGACCTTGCGCGGCGCCTTGCCGGGGCGAAAACCCGGCAAACGTGCGTTCTTTGCGAGTTCCCTGTAGGCGCGGTCGAAGGCCTGCTGAACGCCTTCCAGGTGAACTTCCACCTGCAGGGTGCGCAGGATGGGGCTGGTTTCGGCGCTGGATACGGTGAATTCGACACTGCTCATGGGGCTCCCCGAGGGTGAGGCGCTGTTCCTGCCGGTGCCGGGGACAGGATTCGAACCTGCACGTCCTGTGGACAATGGCTCCTAAGGCCATCGCGTCTGCCAATTTCGCCACCCCGGCGGGGCCTTGCATTTTAGCGGGCCCGGGGCATACCTACCACGCAGGGTTTTATGCTAGTATGATGCCCGCGCCTTAACAAAGAAGGAGATCATCATGGGAAGACGCAAAACCGGAAAGAAAGTGCAGCGTGCGGGCCGCAGCCGCGGTCGGCGGCGCAACTGGGACCGGATCGTCGGCAGGCTGAACAGCGGCGCCAAGGAGCGGGTATCGGTGCGCATGGGCTCGCCGGGCAGCGCCCAGGTGACACGCAGGCACCTGCTGAGCACCTGGTCGAACCTGCACATCTGGATCAGCGGCGAGTGGGTGCATCTCGAACTGAAATAAATCGAGTGTGTCGTCCTGTACAGCCCAGCCTCATGAACTGACGCGGCTGACCGAAACGAAGTTGCACGGCGACCGGCATCGTCACGGCTAGTGGTGAGCGCATGACTTACCAACGGACGTGGTCGGTCTCTGCCGCACAGCGGCGGAGGACGACCCTATCGGCCACGTAACCGGCAGCCAATTCCGCACGGCGACCGGCATCTGCATGGCTAGTGGTGAGCGCGTGACTTACCAACGGACGTGGTCGGTCTCTGCCGCACAGCGGCGGAGGCCGACCCTATCGGTCACGCAGCCAGCAAACAATTCCGCACGGCTGCGACGCCCCGGTAACCAAGCCAAAGTCCGTGAGCACAGCCTCACGTACAAACTGCCTCATGAACTGACGCGACCGGTCGTATCGGCCACGTAGCATCAGCCAATTCCGAACGGCTGAAGCGCCCCGGTAGTTGCAAGTGGTGAGCGCGTGACTTACCAACGAACGTGGTCGGTCTCTGCCGCACGGCGGCGGAGACCGACACTATCGGTCGCGCAGCCGGCAGCCAATTCCGCACGGCTGCCCGGCATCGCAATGGCTGGAGTGGTGAGCGCGGAAGGGCTCGAACCTTCGACCGGCGGATTAAGAGTCCGCTGCTCTACCAACTGAGCTACGCGCCCTCACCTGGCTGCGAAAATAAGACCCCGGCGGCAAAAAGGCAAATTCCCTGTCAACCCGGCAGCCGGCCGGAGCCCGCCGTACAAAGAGCGGGCCCCGCTGCCCTCACGACCGTGGCGGCCGGCCGTACCCGCCGCCGCCCGGCGTCTCGATCCGCAGCCGGTCTCCCGCCTCGAGCGTGAGGCGCGCATGGCCGGGCGCTTCGCTGACCCGGCCGTCCGCGTAAAGCACGCGGTTCACGCCGGGCGCCCCGGGCGCTCCGCCCGCCAGGCCGAAGGGCGCACGGGTGCGGCGCTCGCAGAGCAGCGAAACCTGAACAGGGGCCGTGAACTCCAGCTCGCGCACCAGCCCGTCCCCGCCGCGAAAGCGCCCGGCGCCGCCGGAGCCTTCGCGCAGCGCGAAGCGGCGCACGATCACCGGCGTGCGCGTCTCCAGCACTTCCGGGTCGGTGATGCGCGTGTTGGTCATGTGCACGTGCACGCCGGAGGCCCCGTGAAAGCCCTCGCCCGCGCCGGCCCCGCCGCCGATGGTTTCGTAGTAGGCAAAGCCGGCGTCGCCAAAGGCGAGGTTGTTCATGGTGCCCTGCCCGGCGGCGACGCGGCCGATGGCGCCCAGCAGCACATCGACAATGCGCTGCGAGGTCTCCACGTTGCCGCCCACCACGGCGGCGCCCGGCGGCGGGTCGAGCAGCGAGCCGGGCTTTGTAACGATTTCCACCGGCAGCAGGCAGCCGCCGTTCAGCGGGATAGGCTCCGCCACCAGGCAGCGCAGCACGTAGATCACGGCGCTTTCCACCACCGCGCGCGGCGCGTTCAGGTTGCCGGCCAGTGCCGCGCCGCTGCCGCTGAAATCCACGCACATGCGCCCGCCGCGCACGGCGAGGCGCACGCGAAGCGGCGTGCCGTCGTCCAGCGCGTCTTCGAAAACGTGCTCGCCGTCCCCGATGCGCGCAATTTCCCTGGACACCTTGGCCGCAGCCGCCTGCTGCAACTGCGTCATGGTGATGCGCACCGCAGAAAGGCCCACTTCGGCGACCATCTCGTGCAGCAGCGCTTCGCCGGTGCGGCACGCGGCCGCCAGCGCTTCCAGGTCCGCCACGTTGTCGTCCGGGCGCCGGGCCGGCCAGGGGGCGCCCTGCAGGCGCGCGCGCAGCTCCTGCTCCAGGAACACGCCCCGGCGCACCATCAGGAAGGGATGCAGCACGACGCCCTCTTCTTCCAGGCGGGTGGAGTGCGCGGGCATGGAGCCCGGCGTCACGCCGCCGATGTCCGCGTGATGTCCGCGCGCGGCGGTGAAAAAAGACAGGCGCGAGCCGATGAAGACCGGCATCACCACGGTGATGTCGGGCAGGTGCGAGCCGCCCGCGGCCGGGTCGTTGGTCACCACCGCGTCGCCTTCTTCGAGCCGCGGAAAGGCCTGCTTCACCGCGCGCACCGTGGCGCCCATGGCGCCCAGGTGAACGGGAATGTGCGGCGCGTTGGCGACCAGGCCGCCCTCCACGTCAAAGACGGCGCAGGAGTAGTCGAGGCGTTCCTTGATGTTGGTGGAGAGCGCGGTGTTGCGCAGCACGGCGCCCATCTGCTCTGCAATGGACATGAAGCGGTTGCCGAACACTTCGAGGCGCACCGGGTCGGCTTCCTGCAAGGTCTCCGCTTGCGGCGAGGCGTCTGCTTCCTGCAAGGCATCGCCCGCCCCGTGCGCGGTGGGTGTGCTGTGCGATTCGCGTGCGGCGTATGCGCTTTGCGATTCGCGTGCGGCGGGCGAGTCGTTTGCACTTTGCGATTCGTTCGCGGCGTATGCGCTTTGCGATCCGTTCGATTCGCGCGCGGCGTGTGAGCTGCGAGAGTCGTACGCAGCGCCCGGGGCGTGCGCGCTGTGCGGGTGGTCGTTTGCACTTTGCGATTCGTGCGCGGCGTTTGCGCTGTGCGATTCGTGTGTGGTGCTCGCGGCGTTCGCGCTTTTCGATTCGTGCGCAGCGCCCGGGTCGTATGCGCTGTGAGAGTGGTCGTGTGCACTTTGCGATTCATGCGCGCTGTGCGGGGCGCGCCGCGCAGCGTCGGCCTCCTGATCCGAAAGGCGCAGCAGGCCGCCCTCGCGCACCTCCGCGACAAAGCCCGGGTCGATCAGCACGGTTCCGGAGTCTTCCAGCAAAATGGCGGGGCCTTCGATGCGCTCGCCGGGCGAGAGGCGCTCGCGTTCCAGAAGGGCGGCGTTCAAGCGTCCCGCGCCGGGAAACCAGGCCGACGCTTCGGCGGGCAGCGCGGGCCGGGCCTGCGACCGTGCGCCCTGCTGTGCACCCGACTGCATTGCCAGCGCCGACTGCGTTGCCCGCGCCGCCGGCGTTGCCCGCACTGCCTGCGTTGTCTGCGCTGCCGGCGTTGCCTGCGGGATCGCTTCGGCTTCAGCGGCGACGCTGCGCACGGTGACACGTGCAGTCACCACTTCCAGCGGACGTCCACTGCGCTCGTAGCCGAAGTGCGCCCGGTGCGTGCGGGAAAAGGCCGCGGCCCAGTCCCCGTCCGACGGACGCGTCACCGTGAGCGCGCTTTCCGAACCCCGGTAACGCAGGTCGAGACGATGCGTCGCCCGCAGCGAGTCCTGCGCCGCGCCTTCGGCGCACAGCGCCTCGCGTCCCTCGGCTTCCAGTTCCGCCAGGGCGGCATCCAGTTCGGGAGCCAGGCCGGCGCCGGCTGAAAGCGGCGCGCCGCCCGCATCGCGCTCTCCGTCCCAGCGCGGCCTTGCCATGCCGATGCCGTAGGCGGAGAGCAAACCGGCCAGCGGGTGCAAAAGCACCACGCCTATACCCAGTTGCCGCGCCACGGCGCACACGTGCTGACCGGCGGCGCCGCCGAAGCCGACCAGAGCGAAGTCGCGCGGATCGACGCCCCGCGCCACGGAGACCTGGCGGATCGCCTGCACCATGCCGGCGTTGGCGACTTCGATAAAGCCCGCGGCCAGCTCCTCGGGGCTGCGTGCATGGCCGGCCGCGGCCAGCGCTTCGGACATCTCTTCCAGCGCGGCGGCGGCCCTGTGGGTTTCCATCGGCAGAGGGAAGCGCTCCGGACGCACGCGGCCGAGAAAGGCGTTGATGTCGGTCAGCGCGAGTTCGCGCGCTTCGGGGCGGCCGTAACAGAGCGGCCCCGGGCGCGCGCCGGCGCTCTCGGGCCCGACGGTCAGCCGAAAGCCGTCGAAGCGACACAGCGAACCGCCGCCCGCCGCCACGGTGTGAATCTTCAGCATCGGCGCGCGCACGCGCACACCGGCGACTTCGCTTTCAAAGGCCTGCTCGGTTTCCCCGTCCACCACCAGGCACACGTCGGTGGAGGTGCCGCCCATGTCGAAAGCGATGGCCCTGGTGAATCCGGCCTGCGCAGCCACCTGCGCCGCGCCCACGGCGCCGCCTGCCGGGCCCGAGAGCAAGGCGCGCGAGCCGCGAAAGCGCGCGCCCTCTGTCAGGCCGCCGGAAGACTGCATGAAACGCAGGTGCGCGCCGGGCAGGCCCTGCGCCAGTGCATGGCGATGCGCTTCCAGCAGCGGCGCCAGGTATGCATCGGTAACCGCGGTTTCGCCCCGGGCCAGCATGCCCGCTTCGCCCGAGGCGCGCGCGCTGCGCACCACCACCGAAAAGCCGACCTCGCGCGCGATTTTGGCCAGCGCGTCTTCGAAGTGCGCATCCACGGTGGCGTGCACGCCCACGATCGCCAGGGCTTCGATGCCTTCTTCGTGAAGGGCCGCGAGTGCGCGGCGCGCGGCGGCGGGGTCCAGCGCTTCCAGCGTTTCGCCGCGTGCGGAGCTGCGCCCTGCAAGTTCCAGCACGCGCCGGTGCAGGGGCGCGGGCTTGCGAATCTCCAGCGCGAAGAGATCAGGACGCTGCTGAGTGCCGATCCGCAGCAGGTCGCCCAGTCCTTCGTTGGTTACCAGCGCCGTCGCTGCGCCGCGGCGTTCGAGCAGCGCGTTGGTGGCTACCGTGGTTCCGAGTTTCACGCTGCAAGGCGGCAGCGGCGCGTCCGCACCTGCGCCCTCGGCCTGCGCCAGCACCCGGCGCAGCGCCGCCACGGGCGCTTCGTCCGAAGAGAGCAGCTTTGCAGTGTGCAGCGCGCCGTTTGGCGAAAGCGCCACGCAGTCGGTGAAGGTGCCGCCCCGGTCGATCCAGAAACGCCAGGTGGTCACCGGTGGGCTCCCCGCGCCGGTGAATGCTGCGCGGACGGCGGCCACGGCAGCAGCGTGGCGGGCGCCATGCACTTTGCGACTGCCGGCGGCGACACCAACGGAGACAGCGTCGCCGCGTGTCGAAACGCGTACTGCACTTCGAAAAGCGCCGGTGACGCGGACTGCGTGTGCGGAACTGCGTGCATCGGCGACACGGTATCAATCCCCTGTCCGTGCGGCGGGCGCGAGCGAGGGCTGCGGCGCCGGCGCGTGTGAAGGCGTGCGCTGCACTTCGAAAGGCGCCGGCGCGGGTGAAGGCGTACGCTGCACTTCGAAAGGCGCCGGTGCGGGTGAAGGCGTGCGCTGCACTTCGAAAGGCGCCGGCGCGGGTGAAGGCGTGCGCTGCACTGCGAAAGGCGCCGGTGACGCGGACTGTGCGGGCGGAACTGCGTGCATCGGCGACACGGTATCAATCCCCTGCCCGTGCGCGCAGGCGCAGGCGCTCCGCAGCCAGGGCGAGCAAGGCGCGCGTGCCGGAGTCTGCAAAGCGCGCGGCGAGCGGCAGCGACACTGCCGTGAACAACGCGGCGCCCGCGAGCAGGCTGAGCAAGGCGGCCATCGCGCCGGATGCAGTCAGGACGCCTGCAGCCCACCAGGCGAAGGCCGCGGCGGGCAGCGCCATCACAGCGCTGCGCAGGAACACGCCCAGCAAAGGCCGCAGCCGGGGCGCGCCGTGCAGACGCCGCGCCAAGAGCAGCACGGCGCAGGCGTTTGCGCTGATAGCCAGCGAGCCGGCTGCAGCCAGGCCGGGCGCGCCGAAATTCCGCCCCAGCAGGCAGTAGAGGGGAACGGCCAATGCCACCACTGCGCTGCCCAGCAGCATCGGGCGCCAGGTGTCGCCCCGGGCGTAGAAGGCGCGCACCGCCACCGTCTGCATCACCCAGGCCGGCAGGCCCGCGCAAAAGAGCACCAGCAAGGCAGCGGTTTGCGCGCCGTCTGCGGCGGTGAAGGCGCCGTGCACGTAGAGCAGCTGCACCAGGGGCTCTGCCAGGGCGGCCAATGCAGCGGCGGCGAAAACGCCCAGGGTCATGCCGGTGTGCAGGGCGCCCTGGAGCAGATCGGCCAGCTCGCGGCGACGCCCCTGCTCGTGGAGTTTTGCCAGCGCGGGCAGGGCTGCAGTGCCGAGCGCCTGGCCGATCAAACCCACGGGCGCCTGCAACAGGGCGCGCGCATAAAAGAGCAAGGCGATCGCGCCGACAGCG
>CAZJXU010000009.1:0-3173 GCA_964550095.1 uncultured Spirochaetales bacterium
CACCGACCCGCGTGCAGCACGAGTGTCGAATGCATTCCGCGCAGGCCAGGCGGCGCCCATCGCGAAGATCAAACAGGGGATATTTCCGCCCGGTGTTTACCGCCTGGTCCGTTGTCGAAGCGGCGCCTGTATCCCGCGCCCTGCGGCGCTGTGATTACTTCCCTTGTCCCGGCTCGCGGCTGCGCGCCCGCGATTACTGCGCCTGTCCCGGCTCGCGACTGCGCGCCCGCGGCTACTGAGTCTGGCCCAGCTCCCGGCTGCGCGCCGCCGCCGCCTTGACAGCCGCGCACAGCGCCTCGTGAAAGCCCGCTTTTTGCAGCTCGGCCAGGGCGGCCAGCGTGGCGCCTCCCGGCGAGCTCACGCGCTCGCGCAATTCGCCCGGCGTGTCGGGGCTCTGCCGGGCCAGCTCCGCCGCGCCGAGCGTGGTTTCCACGGCCAGTCGCCGCGCCACGTCTGCTGGCAGGCCCTCCCGCACCGCAGCCTCTTCCAGCGCTTCCAGCAGCGCGAACACGTAGGCCGGGCCGCAACCGGAGAGCGCGGTGACCGCGTCGAAGAGCGCTTCCCGCGGCGCTTCCCAGACCACGCCCACGCATTCAAAAAGCGCGCGGGCGGTTTCCCGGTCGGCCTCTCCGCACGCCGCGCCCGCCGAGAGCGCGGTGACTCCCGCCTGCACCTGGGCGGGCGTGTTGGGCATGGCGCGCACCACGCGCGCGCTGCGCGGCAGGCCCGCTTCGAGCGCTTCTACCCGCACGCCCGCGGCGATCGAAATCCACAGCGGCCTTTGCAAGTCCGCTTCCGCGCCGTTCTCGCGCAGCGAGGTCAGCAGTGCCATCACCTGGCCGGGCTTGACTGCAAGCACGACCACGTCGCTGTGCGGGAGCAGCGTCTCGCCCCGCTCGTGTACCTGCACGCCCAGCTCGCGCTCCAGTTCTTCGCGCCGCCGCGCTTGCGGCTCTGCAATCTGCACCCGCGCCGCAGCGACGCCGGAAGCAATCACGCCGCCTGCAAGCGCGCCGCCCATGGCGCCGCCGCCGATGATGCCGATGCGCGTGCTTCCGAGAGCGGGGTTCATGCGCGTCTCCCTGTTGCGTTGCTTTGCACTGCTGTTCATGCCGGCGGCCTCGGGCCGAAGAGCGCGCTGCCCACCCGGATCATGTCGGCGCCTTCTTCGATGGCCGTTTCGAAATCGTCGGACATGCCCATCGAGAGCCGCGGCAGCGCCGCCGCGCCAATGGCGCCCTGCAGTTTACGCAGTTTGGCGAAGGCCGCCCGCACGCGCGCTTGCGGGCCGGGCGCCGGCACGGCCATCAGGCCGCAAAGCTGCAGGTGGGGAAAGCGCGCCATCCCTTTCACCAGCGCCGGCAGCGCCCGCGGCGACACGCCGCCCTTTTGAGGCTCGGCGCTGATGTTCACCTGGATCAGCACCTCGAGCCGGCGCCCCAGCGCGTCCGCGCGCCGGTCGAGCTCTGCAGCCATGTCGATGCGCTCGATGCTGTGCACCACGTCCGCGTGCTTTGCCACGTGGCGCAGATTGCTTCGCTGCAGGCGGCCGATGAAGTGCATTGTGGGCGTCGTCGTGCCTGCATCCTGCAGCAGCTCGGCGATGCGCGGGGGCTTGTCGCGCAGCTCCTGGGCAAAGTTCTCGCCGATGTCGCGCAAGCCGGCCAGCAGCGCGCCCGCCACCACCTGCGCGCCCTGTTTTTTGGCCGCGCCCACCAGGGTGATGCTTTCGGGCGCGCGTCCGCACCGGCGCGCGGCCTCCGCGATGCGCTGTTGCAGGGCTTCGATGCGCGCGAACATGCCGGCGCCGTGCGGCGCAGCTTCGATGCCCGCCTCGCCGAGCAGTTCCAGGGTTTCTTCCAGGGGCAGGCCGATGATGTTGCTGCGGCTGCCCGATGTGTGTTCGACCAGGCGCCGCCCTTCGCCCTGCAGGGCGTAGGCGCCCGCCTTGTCCACCCATTCGCCGCTCGCCACGTAGGCATCCAGTGCCTCCGGCGATGCGGCGCGAAGCCGCACTTCGCTCTCCACGCACAGGCAGGTCGTTTTTGCGCCGCCCGCCGCGGCCAGCGCCACGCCGCTCAGCACCCGGTGCGTGCGGCCCGAAAGACGCTCCAGCATGCGGCGCGCCTGTGCGGCGTCCCCGGCCTTGCCGAACACTTCGTCGCCCTCGGCCACCACGGTGTCGGCCCCGAGCGCAAAACCGCTTTGCAATGTCCCCGCCACGGCCTCGGCCTTTTCCTGTGCGAGGCGCAGCACCAGTTCGCGGGCGCTCTCGCCCGGCCGCGCGCGTTCCTCTATATGCGCAGGTGCAATCCCCCGCAGCGCGACCCCCGCCGCTTCGAGCAGGGCGCGCCTGCGGGGCGAGGCGCTGGCCAGCAGCAGCGGCGTGCGCTCCATCATGTCAGAGACCGCGCCTGCTGATGCTTGCCGCGCCCTTTGGACGGGCGCACATCGCATCGCCGTTTTCGCCGGCGCCGCCGCTCTCGCCGAGACGCGCCGCGCAGCATTGCTGCAGGGCGCGCCTTGCATAGCGGCTTTCGCCCGTGCTTTCGCCGACCGGCGCTTCGGGCGCGCGCCTTGCATGGCCGCTTTCGCTCGCGCCGCCCACAGCGTCGGCAGCGCAGTTTTCGCCCGCGCTTTCGCTCTCGCCCGCGCCGGACCCGAAGGCCGGCGTTTCAGGCGCGCGCCTTGCATGGCCGCTTTCGCCCGCGCCTTCGCCGACCGGCGCTTCGGGCGCACGCTTTGCATAGCGGCTTGCACTTGCGCCGCCCGCAGCGTCGGCAGCGCAGTTTTCGCCCGCGCTTTCGCTCTCGCCCGCGCCGGCCCCGAAGGCCGGCGTTTCAGGCGCGCGCCGGCACAAAGACATGGATGCACAGCGGGCGTGCGCCCGCGTCGAGTGAAATGCGGCAGCGGCCGTGACTCTTCAGCAGCGCGTCGGCCGTTTCGCGCGCGGTCGCCAGCAGCGCGCCCAGGTACTCGGGGCCGGCCTCGCTGAAAGAAAGATCCTTTGTCGCTTCCACGACGTGGTGCTGCTCGGCCCGGGGCAGGGCGGGCTTCAACAGCCGCCAGCCCTCGCCCTCGGCCAGCAGCGCGTCCCCTTCGCCGGCCATGCCCTGCTGCGGGTCCCAGTGCATAAGGGGCGCGCAGCCACCCGAAAGATCCGTCAGCAACTG
>CAZJXU010000010.1:0-6684 GCA_964550095.1 uncultured Spirochaetales bacterium
TCGGGGCGCGCCTCGTCGCCACGGGCAAAATCGAAGCCGGCGAAAACGCGCACCACCATGCGCGGCCCGGTGGTCGCGTAGCTTTCGCGCCTTTTCATGGCGTCGAAAATCGCTTCGCGGGTGTTGTCCTCCGCCCACACCGCAGCGTAGCCGCTCGCCGCCATCTGCCACTCGTACACCTGGAACTCGAGATCGTTTCCGGTCAGGGTGTGCTTCCAGCGCTCGGGGCCGGGCTCGCGGTCCGAAAACTTGCTCCAGAAATCGTCTTCGTCGGCCACGGCCAG
The DNA here is from genome assembly GCA_964550095.1 of uncultured Spirochaetales bacterium. Lineage (GTDB taxonomy): Bacteria > Myxococcota_A > UBA9160 > UBA9160 > UBA6930 > JAHRAN01. The sequence continues at coordinate 285 of CAZJXU010000010.1, forward strand.
CGCCGTGTGCGAGTCGGTGCTGCCGATCATGCCGAAGCGGAAGGGGTTGACCCCGGTGCGGCTCTCGATCAAAAGGCCGCGCAGCAGCCCCGCGCGCAGGTACTCGCCGGCGAACCACTCGTCCTGGTGTGGTTCGGTGAAGCCGATGTTGGAAGCGTCCCAGCGCTCGAAGTCGGCGAACTCGTCTTCCGGCGAAAGATAGGGATGGGTCTCGCTGTCCCCCTTGTACTGGGTCGCCTCCACCAGCCGCTCGAAGCGCGCGCGCAGCCCTGCGCGCTCCGCGCTCCAGGGCTCGCCGTCGTATTCGACCATTTCGAACATGCGGCCGCCCGAGAGGTTGGAGTTGTGCGGAATGGAAAGCGCCGCGCCGCCGGTTTCCTCTTCGTAGCGCTGCAGGAACTTCCACAGCTCGCCCGGGTCTTCGCTGTCGAAGACGCTGAAGGGGCGCGTTTTCAGGGCGCGCTCCGCCCCGTCGCGCAGCAGCACCACCCGGTGCAGGTTGTCTCCATCCGGCATCGAGGTCCACTCGTAGCCGATGAAGGTGGTGAAGCGCCCCGGGTCGTTGAAGCGCTCCGCCTCCGAGACCACCCGTTTCCAGACGGCGCGGTCGAACTTCGGCACGTCGATTTGCGAGCGGGCCGCTTGCAGCGCTTCGATGAAGGCCGAAATCACGCGGGTCGGGTCCGTTTCCAGCCACTCGATCCAGTTCCGCGCAACCGGGTCGCGCCGCAGCGCCCGGTTTTTCGCCTGCAGCCCGTGCATCACGCCCAGGTACTCGGCGTGGTCCGACACCACCAGGAAATCGAGCGGGCGCCTGAGGCGCACCCACTTGCCGTTTTGCGACAGCACCCGCTCGCCCCGCGCCAGCCGGTAGGCGTCTTCTGCGGTGCGCGCGGTGTTGCCGAGAACGTTGGCGTCGAAGGAGAGCCGGGTGTGCAGGTGCGTGTCGCCCCAGTACACGTTGCGCGGGAAATCATCGCTGGCGCTGGGCGAAGCGTAGGCTTCGGGCGGCTGCGCCTCTGCGCCCGGCAGGGCCGGCAAAAGCAGGCCCGCCGCGCAGCAGGCCGCCGCAAAGCAGGTGCGGGCGAAGCGGGTGTGCGCGCGCCGTCGCATCACGATGCCTCCCGGAACGCGCCGGGCAGGGCGTCGTCTTCCAGCTCCAGCAGGCGGTCCACCCAGCGGTGGAAGTTCTGCCCGCCCCCTTCGTTGCGCCCGAAGGTCAGGTGCTCCAGCGCGCCCGAGGCCAGCGCCTGCTGCTGGCGCAGCCCCGTGGCGTAGTCCTCCTGCTCCACCACGTAGCCCAGCAGGTCCCACTGTTCGTCCAGTGCCTTTTGCTGCTCTGCGTCCCGGGGCCTTTCCCGAATCACGTAGGACTGCACGGTTCGCGACTCCCCCACCCGCGCACCGGGAAAAAGCTGGGAGAGCAGCACGCCGCGCACGCCGGCTTCGAAGGTGGCGATGGAGACGTGGGGAAAGACGGTCCACACGCCGCCGTTCAGCGCATCGAGCGGCCAGCTTTCTTCGGGCTCCGCCTCGAGCGGCAGCAGCATCGGGTTCGGCGCATCCACCCGCTGGTGCGGACCGAAGGCGTGGTACAGGGCCTGGTTCGGGTAGTCCGCGCCGAAGGTGTCCTTGTGCAAAATCGGCAGGTGGTAGAGATCCATGTAACCGTCGTAGGCGATTTTCCAGTTGGGGCCGGCGATTTCCCGGCGCGCCGCGAGTGTCCAGCTTTGAAAGCCGAAGCTCTCCAGCACTTCGTCGTAGCCGCACAGGAAGTCGGAAGTGGAAAGGGAAGAGTCGGGGTCCGGGATCACCCAGACAAGCCCCGCGCGTTCCAGCACGGGCAGCGGGGCCAGCCGGTGCGCGTCTTTATCGACTTCGCCGAAGTCCCGTTCGCAGAACACCCCCGTGAGCGCGCCCGTCTCGTCGTAGCTCCAGGCGTGGTAGGGGCACACGAAGCGCCGGGCGTTGCCGCCGCCCTCGGGCATCAGCCTGGCGCCCCGGTGCCGGCACACGTTGGCAAAGGCGCGCACGGCGCCGCCCTTGCCGCGCGAGAGCAATACAGGCATGCCGACTGCATCCAGCGCCTTGTAGTCGCCCGGCTCTGCCAGCTCCGCAGAAAGCGCGAGCAGCAGCGGCAGGCGCCGGAAGATGCGCGCCCGCTCCCGCTCGAAGCGCTGCGGGTCGGTGTAGTGGCAGGCCGGCACCCGGTGCATGCCGGGCGCCTGCTCTATGTCGCCGGCCCTGGCGTGGGCCATGCTGTGCCGCGCCATTTCGATAAGCCGCTGCCGGGCCCCGGCTGTTAGCGCGCCCACGGCGCTCCCCGTCCCGAAGCTGAAGCCGAAGCCGAAATCGCCCGCGCCCGCAAAACCCGCCGCCTCACGAATCGAACTCCCCGAGACACCAGCGAATGCTGCGTCGCAGCAGCTCGTAGTAGGCGGGGTTGTCCCAGGAGCAGCGCTCGATTTCCGGGTAGTAGTCTGTGACCGGCGGCATGTCGTAGTGCCCGCGGCAATGCCCGAGCGTGTTGTAGAGCACGCAGCCCTTGCCCAGCGGCCTCAGGTACATGACGGGGTGACGGTCGGCATCGCGCCAGTCGTCCCGCACGAAGCCCTCGGCCATGCCCGCGTACTTCGTATCGAGCAGCACCTCCAGTTTTTCGCGATCGTGGTAGTCGCACAGGTACAGCTCGTCGGTGGCGGTGAAGGCCTCGATGCCCCGGGTCAGCGGGTGCTGCGGCGCCTGGTTCTCGACCTGGTAGGGCGCGATGGGAGGGTGCGCGACAAACTGGCTGCCCAGGGTGTGCGCCAGCTTTTCGATGGCGCGCGGCGCGGCCACGCCCGCCTCCCCGATATCCAGCGCGGCGTTGGTGCCGTGCAGCGCCATCCAGCGCCCGCCCCCCTCGACGTAGGCCGCCAGAGCATCCTGCTGCGCCGCGCTCGGCCGCACGTCGCAGGTGTAGGTCACCAGGAAGCGCGCAGCGGCAATGCCCTCGGTGTCCCGGTAGTCCGGGCTCACCGTCACCCGCACCTGTTCGTGCTCGGCGAGCAGCTTCAGCAGCTCGACGCGCGCGAAGTCGATGTCGTGGTACTTGCCGCCCGCCACCAGGTAGGCGTCAACGCGGGGCGCAGGTTCGGAGGACATCGGGTTCACGCCTCCAGGTAGCGCTTCAGCAGCGTGTGGAAGTGCCGGATCTTCGTCTCCTGGTAGTTGGCGAAGGTGACGTGGCTGTGCCGCGCCCCGGAGAGCCCGTCCTGCACGCGGCCCAGGTTGAAGGAATCCTGGGCGAACACGTTGGCCAGGCTGCCCAGCTCTTCGGCGTTGGTCCAGGGCTCGTCGATGTCGAGCCAGTGCACGTCCGCGTCGGCCGGCTTGCGACCGCTGTAGGGGGTCAGGTACAGCACCTCCATGATCGCCCGGTCTGCACGGTTTTCGTAGGGCCGGAAGCGATACACGATGCGGTTGTAGGCGCCCCAGGGGTGGAAGTTCGGGAACAGCGAGTAGTAGAAGGAGTCGGAGAGCTCCGCGTCGGTCAGCTCGCCCACGCTCGGCACCGCCGCCTGCAGTTGCATGCGCGTCACCTGCCCGAGGAAGGCGCGCGCCGTCATGCCTTCGGGCACCCGCATCGGGGGCTCGCCCTCCAGGCTGGCGGAGAGCATCGAGTTGAGCTGCTCCTGTTCGCTCGCGCCCTCTTCCAGGTGCGGGCTCGGCGTCATGTTGGGCGTCATGGCGCGCGAGAAGTTTTCCCAGGCGTCGTACTGGGTGTTGCAGTCTCCGATGCCCGGCAAGAGCTGCGGGTGGGTGCCTATAACGTGGTAGGCCTCCATGAAGGCTTCCTGGTTCGCCTTCCAGTTGCAGGGCATGACCTTGGCGACGTGCGCTTCCTTGTAGCGCCGGGAAAGCGGCCAGCGCGTGAAGTGCTGCGGCAGGTCGCCGATGAACCGCTCGAAGGGCTCGCAGTCCGGGTCCATGTTCACGAAGACGAAGCCGCCCCAGGTTCCGACCTTCAGCTCCGGCAGCGAATACGCCTCGCGCTTGACGTGGGGAAAATCCCAGCCGCAGGGGATTTCGCGCAGCTTGCCGTTCAGGTTCCAGGTCCAGCCGTGGAAGGGACAGCGCAGCTCATCGCTGCGCCCGGAGAAGTCCTTCAGCGCCCGGCCCCGGTGCAGGCAGGTGTTGAAGAAAGCGCGGATTTCCATGTCGTGGCCGCGCACGATCAAAATGGAAGTGCCGGCGATGTCGTACACGCAGTGGTCGCCCGCCTCGGCGATGTCGTCTTCGCGGCAGGCGAACTGCCAGACCTTTTTCCAGAGCCGCTCCACCTCGAGGTCGTGAAACTCCTGCGAGGTGTAGTACGAGATGGGCACCTTCACGACCGGCAGTTCCCGGGCCGACTGCCAGCGCAGCACTTCGGGAACCTGCCGGGTGTCCCGGTCCAGCAGGTCCTGGTAGCTAAGCCCCGGGGAACGCGGGCCTTCGCCCGGCTCTATGATGGTGAGCGGTTCGTAAGCCATGGCCATGGTGGTCTCCTTTGTGGATGGCGGCGTCGCGCCGGCGCGTCCGTCGCAGGCGCCGCTCGCGCAGGAAAGGCCGGGCCTTGCTCCCGGCCCCGCTTTGCTTTAGAAGGGCATGCGCTTGGTGAAGCCCCCGTCGCAGACCAGGTTGGCGCCGGTGATCAGGCTCGCCGCCGGGCTCGCCAGGAATGTTACCGCGCGCGCCACCTCTTCCGGCGCGCCCATGCGGCCGATCGCGCACTGCGCCAGCGCGCCGTTGTACATGTCCGGCATGGCCTGCTTGATCATCTCCCAGCTCCCGCCCTCGAAGTACACCGGGCCGGGCGACACCACGTTGACGCGCACGCCCTGCGGCGCCAGCGCCTGCGAGAGATCGCCCGCGTGGGCGATCAGCGCGGCCTTCATGGCGTTGTAGGCCTGCGGCACGCCCAGGTACTCCAGCGCGGCGGTGGAGCTGATGAACACCACGCTGCCCGCATCGGAGGCGGTCAGCGCGGGCAGCGCCGCGTTGACGCCGTGCACCGCGCCCATCACGTCCACGTCGAAGTTGGCCTGCCAGGCCTTTTCGCCCGGGCCGCCGCCGCTGCTGGCGTTGCTGATGTAGATGTCGAGGCCGGAGAGCGCCTTGGCCGCGTCGTCGATGAACTGCTTGTAGTCATCGCTCACCGCCACGTCCACCGCGCGCGCAAACACCTTGGCGCCGCGCCCTTCGAGATCCTTGACGGCGCTCTCGATGCCGCTCTCGCCGCGCGCGCAAATCGCGACATCGCAGCCTTCGTCGGCCAGGGTGCGCGCGATTTCGAGGCCGATGCCCCGGGTCGCGGCGCTGACCAGCGCCTTCTTTCCTGTGAGTCCGAGGTCCATGTCGTGCCTCCTTTCCTGCTCGTGGGTTTGGTTGTCCCGGGCGCTTCGCCCGAGTGTCGGTATCGCAACCCCGACCGGCCTTGCCTGCGCGGCCTCTCCCGCGCCGCCGCCCGCCGCCTGGTTCGTCGTACCGGTGCGCCGGTTGGCCATGTCGGGGCTCTGAATCCAGCCGACCAGGTGCGGGTCGGCTTCCCGGATCTCTCCGCGCAGGTACCTGGCGCCGTGGCCGAAAATGCCCGTGCGCCCTTCGCTGTCTTCCACCTTCACGTTGCCGTCGGGCATCAGGGTGTAGAAGGCGCCGGAAACGGGGTGCTTTAACTTCACCGGGGTTCTCCAAGCAGTGCGCTGCGCAGTTCGCGCTTGATGGGCTGGGCTTGCCGCGCCGCGATTTCAAACTCCTTGCGGGCGGGCCCGCGCACCACGCCGAGCATCAGCAGCGAGACGGCATACACCATGGTATCACGCAGGCGGGCGTCCGGGATCATGCCCTGCGACCACTGCATGCTCGCGATCCATAGCTGCGACTGGATGCGGTCCTGCAGGGCGTCCAGATCCACCCAGTTTTCAATGGCGTCCGCCTCCGCCAGCTCGCCCAGTGCGCTGCGCAGCAGGTCGTGCAGGGCGCGCTCCACGTCATGGCGCGCCGGGGCCGCCGCCTCGTTGGTCATCAGCAACTGCACCAGCGAGCGGTAGTAATCGCGCATGCGCAAAAGCTCGCGCGCATCGGCGTCGATGATGGCGAGCAGGTCGCCTTCGCTGCGGTGAATGCCGGCCAGGAACTGGTCGTTCTGCTCGGCCACCGCAGCGGTCAACACCTCGTCCTTGTTGCCGACCAGATTGTAGATGGTGGGCACCGTCACCCCGCCGGCCTCGGCCAGCGTGCGCATGGTGAGCGCATCGAAGCCCTGCGTTCCGATGATTTCCCTGGCGGCGGCGAGAATGCGCCGGCGCCGGTCGGCCATCTGCTTTGCGACGAGGTTCATGGGGGGCTCCACGCCGTTGCGGCGCACCCGTCTGTAGCC
>CAZJXU010000011.1:0-4552 GCA_964550095.1 uncultured Spirochaetales bacterium
TCGCGGCGGCGCATGTCCACGTCCCCCACGTCGAGCGCCGTCAGCTCGCCGACCCGCAGGCCCGCGCCGTACAGCAACTCGAACATGGCCTGGTCGCGCAGCTCGGCGGGCGTCTCGGTCGCCTCCTCGTCTGCCCCGCCAGCGCGGGGGCGCCGCCGCACGGGGCCCAGCAGGGCGCCGCAATCGTCCACCGGCAGCGGCGCGGGAAGCGCACGCGGCGTGCGCGGCATCGGAATGCCGGCGCTGGGGTCGTCCTCGCGTTCCCCTTCCCGCACCAGGAAGCGGAAAAAGGCGCGCAGGGCGGCGAGTTTGCGGCCCAGCGTGGAGGGAGAGGCCTTGGCCCGGTGGCGCGCCGCCAGGAACTCGCGCAGCGCGGAGGCGGCGACCTTGCCGGGCGCACGGCCCGGCCCGATGTGCGCCTGAAACTGGCGCAGGTCGGAAAGGTAGGCGCGGCGCGTGTGCTGCGAGACATTGCGCTCGACGCGCAGGTGCCGCTCGAAAGCCTCCACCTGTTGCTCGAAGTTCATCAAGGCATCCTCGGGGGGCTGTGTGCTCAGCGGCTGTGTCGCCCTTGCATGGCTGTGGTTTTGCCAACAACGGCGGTTGCTGTCAACCAGCCGGGTGGCAGGCGCCGGCGCGGGTCCGGCGACCTGCTACGTCCGTTGACATCCGCTGACATCCGCTGACAAGGCGCCATCAGCCTGCCTGCGACGAGGCGAAGGCGAGGCGGGACATCCAGCAGCCGTCCCGGTCCTGCAAAGCATGGCCATCGATTTCCAGCCGGGCCAGTGCGCCCGCCACCGCCCCGGCCTCGAGTTCCAGGTCCCGGGCCAGCGCCTCTTCGCTGCGCGCCTCCTGGGAAAGCGCTTCCAGCACCCGGCGCAGCAGCGGATCCTGCGGGGCCGCGCGCACGCCGGCGACGGAGGCGGCTGCGGAGGCGGAAGACTCTCCCGCCGGGGCCTTCCTGGCCGGCGCCTCCGAAACCCCCAATGCCTGCAGCAGGTCGTTCTTGCCGCCCAGCAGCGAGGCGCCATCGCGCAGCAACTGGTGCGGCCCCTCGCTGGTGGGCCGGTGGATGGGGCCCGGCACTGCAAACACCTCCACGCCCTGCTCGGCCGCGTGCCGGGCCGTGGTGAGCGAGCCGCTGCGGATGCGCGCTTCCACGACCACCAGGGCTTCGGAAATGGCGCTGATCAGGCGGTTGCGAAGCGGGAAGTACGGCGCGCGCGGCGGCGTGCCCACCGGCAGTTCCGTCACCACGGCCCCGAAGCCGGCGACTTCATCGGCCAGGTGGCGATGGGAGGCCGGGTACACCCGCTCCGGCCCGCAGGCCTGGAACGCGACCGTGGCGCCGGAAGCAGCCAGCGCGGCCCGGTGCGCGGCGGCGTCAATGCCCCGGGCCAGGCCGGAGACCACCACGAAGCCGGCCTCGGCCAGGGCCGTGGCCACCTCGCGCGCCACAGAAAGCCCGTAGCCGGTGGCGGCGCGGGCGCCCACCATGGAGACCGTGCGCGCGTGCAGCAGTTCCGCCGTGCCGCGCACCAGCAGCAGCGGCGGTGCATCGACCAGGCGCAGCAGGCGGGGCGGGTAGAGCGGCGATGCAATCGGCAGGGCGCGCACGCCGCGTTCGGCCAGCAGCGCCACCAGACGCTTGCCTTCGTCCTGCGGCAGCGGGGGCAGGCGCATGTCGCGAAGGATGCGCTGCGGAGCGTCCGTGCTGCGGATGGCTGCCGGCAGCCGCTCGGGAGAAAAGGCAAAGGCGCGCTGCAACGCCAGCCAGGCAAGCAGCTCGGCGAGGACGGAAGCGTCCTCGCTGCGGGGGTCCAGGATGTCCATCGGTGACTCTCACGGGATCGGGAGTCGGCCTCTTTGTAGCACGCCCTGGCCGGGGGCGCAAATGCCGGGGGGCCGCCGTAAGCGATAGGGGGGAACTTGTACGTGAGGCTGGGATCGCAGGGGTTTTGGCTTGGCTACCGGGCCGTGGTAGCCGTACGAGATTGGCTGCTGGTTACGTGGCCGATAGGGCCATTCAGCGGTTGCATTCAGAACGACACCTGCCTGGTACTGGACGATTCAGCCTTGATGGGGTACTTACTGATTAAGTGGCCGACACGGCGGGCCGCAGCGGCCCGCCCCGATTTAGGATGACACAAGGTCGAAACAGGTGTAATCTGCTGGCAGGAGGACACCCTCATGGGCACTGAAAGTTCGCTCTTTGAAACCCGCGAGCAGTTCCTTGAAAGGCGGGTGCGGGACATGTTCCCGGTGGATGCCTGCGAGGATCGGCTCTCCGATTTCAAGGCGCTTGCCGAGTTATTGGCTGCCGCCCAGGCCGAGGGCCGGCATCACGCCTGCCAACTCGTGGATTCCGCGGGGAGTAAGGTTCCGTTTCCGGAAGTCGCGGTTTTCATACTGAAACGGGTGGCCGAGGTACTGGCGCAGGGAGACTCCATCGCCACGATTCCGACCGACCACGAGTTCAGTACAGAGGAGGCTGCGAAAGCACTCCACGTCGACCCGGAATACGTGGATCGCCTGATTGACGAGGGCACCTTGCCAACGGTCGTGGACGGTCGACGTCGTCCTGCGACGGCGACCGTCTCTATCCCCTGCACCAAAACGGGGGAGCATCGCCGCATACATGCCAAGGATCTTTTGGCGTTCAAATACAAGTGGGAGCAAGAGTGCGAAAAGGGCCTGAACGAGCTCATTCACATGGCGGATGAAGTTGGCGCTTACGAAGATCAAGAACGATTCTTCCAGAACGAAAAGTGACATGCTGAAGGTAGTACTGGATGCAAGCGTCCTCTTTCCGCTATTCGTGAGAGACCTTTTGCTGCGTGCGGCTGTGTCGTCCTAAATTGTGGCAGGTCTCTATCGCAAGGCGATAGAGACCTGCACTATCGGCCACGTAAAGCCACGCAACTCCGCACAGTAGAAGCATCCCGATGGCCAGGCCAAATTCCGTAAGCACAGCGTCACGTACAGCCTGCCTCTAAAAATCTGCGCAGACTCAGAACCCCAGTTTCAGCTCCAGACCCACGCGCTGGTCTCGTTCAGCGCCCATCCGCGATTCGCCGAAGAGCTCGAAGCCCAAGCTGTGCACGGCGAGCGCGTCGTCCGCCCTCGGCGAGAGGCCCACGCGCGTTCCCAGCCGCAGCCGCGTTTCCGATTCGTCGGCCAGCGAGAAGCGGCCGTAGGGCAGCAGTTCCGCGCGGCCGCCGAGTGCAGCGAGGCCGTAGCCGAGTTCGAAATCCAGGCGGTCCGGAAGCAGGCCGCTGTCACCGTCGTTGCTGCTCTGCCGCTCGCCGTGCAGTCCGCCGTCGCCGAGTTCACGCAACGCGCCTGCGCTTTCATACAGCGCATCCACGCCGCTTTGCACATCGCCCCATGCAGGCGCCAGCGTGAAGCGCAGCCCCCGGCCTCCCGCGCCCGCCCGGTAACTTGCTTCGATGCTCGCGCCCCACTCTTTGTAGTCTTCAAAATCCTCTTCGCTGTGCACCAGCAGCACGCGACCGCGGGCCGCCAGCGAGAAGCCGCCCTGCATCCAGGTGAGGCCCGCGCCGATTTCCGCGCCAACTCCGGTTTGGGCGTCGCCGCCGTCCAGACGGGCGGCCAGCTCGCCCTCGGCCAGCAGGCTGCCGCCCGCGCCGCTCTCCTGCATCAGGGGCATCGCGCCCGCGAGCGCCAGGCGCACGCGGCTGGACTGCGAATCCACGGCATTCCAGTTCCACACCGTGCTGCTGTCCTGCGCCGTCGCCGAAGCGCCGTCCGATTCGAGGTCCACCCAGAAGGCGTCCAGCTTCACCTCGTAGCGCAGCCTCTCGGTGGAGGCGGCCAGCGCGCGGCGCAGGCCCACCGCCAGCATCTGCATCTCGATGTCCGAGTCCAGTGAATCGAAGCCCAACATACCCAGATCCAGCATCTCATCCCCGTCATCGTCGGGCGTTATTGTCGCTTCGCCGAAGCCGACACCCAGCATGGCGTAGATGCTCATGTCCTCGCGCAGCGTCCAGTGCAGGTAGGGGTACAGCCCGGTGAGTTCCGTTTCCAGTTCGCCGGCGTTGTCGCCTGCCGTGTTCGCGTAGTCCAGTTCGCCTTCGCTCTGGCCCACCGCGAGCCCCAGCACCAGGTGGCCGAGCTGCACGTCGGCGCCGAGATAGGCCGAAATGCTCTCGCCTTCCACGTCCAGCGTGCTGTCTTTCTCCGTGCCTTCAAAGCCGCCCGCAGCGCCCCGGCCCCAGACGGTCCAGGCGGGGCCGCCACCGCCGCCATGTGCGCCGTGCGCAGCGCCGAGCTGCACGCTGAATGAACTCTGCGCAAGCAGGCGGCGCAGATCCGGGCTGTGCAGCCTGCCCGTATCGAAAGCGCGCCAGTCGTCGATGTTGCCGCTGTCGTTCGCGCCCCAGCCCAGGCCGACATGCGCTTCCGTATTTTGCACATCAAAGCTGTGCGCCGCCCTGCCCTGCTGCGCTTCATATACGCCCGGCGAGCCCGTTTCCATCGGTGATGCGCCGGAACCCGAGCCGGCTTTCGCAGCGCCGTGCGCGCC
>CAZJXU010000012.1:0-2817 GCA_964550095.1 uncultured Spirochaetales bacterium
TGGTGGGGCGTACTGGACTTGAACCAGTGACCTCCGCGGTGTGAACACGGCGCTCTAGCCAACTGAGCTAACGCCCCTGCCCTGCCTTGTGTAGGCGAAACGGGGGTGATGCGCAAGCAAAGCGCCGGCCAGCGATCTAACGAAGTCGGGCAGCCGTGCGGGGGCGTCACTGCCGGCTGCCGCCGCCAAGCGGCGACAGCCGACCACGTCTGTTTGATGAGGCGCGCCCCCCTTCCCTACCCTGTGTGTAGGCAAGACGGGCGCTCAGCGCAAGCAAAGCGCCTGTCGCAGCGGCCGGCCCGCACGCTGCGACCGGTCGGGAAACCGGGCGACCGAAACAGGGGCGTCACCGCCATCCGTTGACAACTCAAGCGCTGCGCAGGCGCGCGAGGGCCGCGCCGATGAAGTCCGCAAACAGGGGATGCGGCCTGAACGGCGTGGACTGGAACTCGGGATGGAACTGGGTGGCCACGAACCAGGGGTGGCCCGCCAGCTCGATGATTTCGACCAGGCGGCCGTCGGGCGAGAGCCCCGAAAAGACCATGCCGGCCGCGGCCAAAGCCTCCCGGTAGCGGGGGTTGAACTCCAGGCGGTGGCGGTGGCGCTCGCTGATTTCGAGCCGGCCGTAGGCCGCGTGCGCGCGGCTGCCCGGCTCCAGCACGCAGGGGCAGGCCCCGAGACGCATCGAGCCGCCCTTGTCCCGGGCTTCGCGCTGTTCCGGCATCAGGTCGATAACAGGGTCCGCGCACTCCGGGTCCACTTCGGTGGAGTTGGCGTTTTCCAGGGCCGCGACATGGCGCGCAAACTCCACCACGGCGAGCTGCATGCCGTAGCAGATGCCGAAGTAGGGCACGCCCCGCTCGCGCGCAAAGCGCACCGCCGAAATTTTGCCGGGCGCGCCGCGCGAGCCGAAGCCGTGCGGCACCAGGATGCCGTGCGCGCCCTCGAGGCAATTCGGGTCGTCCAGCTTCTCGCTGTCGTGGTAGTCGATTTCCACCCGGGCGTGGTGCGCGATGCCGCCGTGATGCAGCGCTTCGTTCATGCTTTTGTAGCTGTCGGAAAGCTCCACGTACTTGCCGACCATGGCGATGCGCACCCTTTGCTGCGGGTGGCGGATTTCCTCCACCACGCGCTCCCAGCCATCGAGGCGCGGCGCGCCGGTCCAGATGCTGAGCACTTCGGTGATTTTTTCATCCAGCCCCTCTTCGTGAAAAAGCACCGGCAGCTCGTAAATGTGCTCGACATCGCGCGCGGCGATGACCGCGCTCTCCTCCACGTTGCAAAAGAGCGCGATCTTCTGCTTGACGGCGCGCGGGATTTCACGGTCGGTGCGGCACAGCAAGACATCGGGGGTCACGCCCAGCGACTGCAGCTCCTTGACCGAGTGCTGCAGCGGCTTGGTCTTGAGCTCGCCCGCGGTGCGGATGAAGGGCAGCAGCGCCAGGTGCACGTAGCAGACGTTCTTGCGCCCGGCGTCGCTGCGGAACTGGCGCACCGCTTCCAGGAAGGGAAGAGACTCGATGTCGCCAACCGTGCCGCCGACTTCGCAGATCAGCACGTCGGCGCCTTCGGAGGCCTGGTGAATGCGCCGCTTGATTTCGTCGGTGATGTGCGGGATGACCTGCACTGTCCCGCCCAGGTAATCCCCGCGGCGCTCCTTGTTGATGACGTCGTGATACACGCGGCCCGCGGTGACGTTGTTGACCTGCCGCATCCCGGCGCTCGTGTAGCGCTCGTAGTGGCCGAGGTCGAGATCGGTCTCGGCGCCGTCGTCGGTGACGTACACCTCGCCGTGCTGCGCCGGGTTCATGGTGCCCGGGTCCACGTTCAAGTAGGGGTCCAGCTTGAGGAAGGTGACGCGCAGGCCGCGCGCCTCCAGCAGCGCCCCGATGCTGGCGGCGGAGAGCCCCTTGCCGAGGCCGGAGAGCACGCCCCCGGTCACGAAGATGAACTTGCGTACGCGCGTTTCCACCTGGCGGCTCCGGGCGGCGCGCGCAAAGGGCGGGCGCAGCGGCAGGGGCGGTTCGGGCCGGTGTTGCTGCGCGGGCGGCTGTGGCGGCGCCGGGGGTTCGGGGCAGCGTTGCTGTGCGGGTGGCTGTGGCGATGCGGCGCGGCGTTGCTGCGCGGGCGCCGGCGGCGATGCAGGGCGTGCGACCGACCGCGCGACCGGCGCGGCGCGCCAGGCGGCGGGCGGAACGCGTGCAGCGGGCCGCATCGGCTGAACCGGGCGCCGGCGGCAAAAGCGAGGGCCGGGGATAGCGGGGCCAAAACGCCATGAGCGAATTTCTGCTGTGCGAGGCCGCCCTCCGCTGCCAGGGCCAGGCCGCCTCACACCCGGAATCACACCTGTAGCTGCGCACGATGGTCTTACCCGGCTTGAGGTTTGCAGGGTTGTACCACAAAACCTGGCAGGCCGCCGCCGCCCCATGGCGGAGGCCCGTCGGGCCGATACGACCGCCTGTCGCCAATATCCGAGTGCTGCTGCGTCCGCAAAGCCCGCAAGATGAAGGGTGGATGTCCCGGGGCAGTGACTTGCCAACGGACGGGGCCAGCCGGCTGCCGCCCCATGGCGGAGGCCTGCCGGGGCGATGCGACCTACCGCCGCCCCAAGCCTCGACGGCAGTCCCTGTTTTCGGACGACACCGCCTCGTCAACGAACAGCGCCCGGCGCCTCACGGACGCAGCGGCGCTTCCTCCAGGCCCGTCCTTTCATCGAAGCCCCTGGCCAGGTTCAGGCACTGCACCGCCTGCCCGCCTGCACCCTTGACCAGGTTGTCGAGCGCGGAGAGGACCACCAGCGTGTTCGTGCGCGCATCC
>CAZJXU010000013.1:0-5569 GCA_964550095.1 uncultured Spirochaetales bacterium
TTGCACTTCGTCCTGCAGGCGCGCCAGCGCGTAGCGCCCGGTGGCCAGCCAGGCGAAGCAGGCAAAGACAGTCAGCACGCCCAGGGTGAAGGGCAACACCATGCCTTCGCCCAGGCTTCCGTCGCCCGGATTCATGTTGCCCGGGTGGATGGCGCGGCCGCCGGAGAGTTCGATGGCGAAGCGGTTCAGGGGAACCACCGCAAGGCCCGCGATGCCATACACCGCGGCAAAGCGCGCGGCCCGTTCTCCCCCCTCGGTGAAGGCGCGCAGCAGCAGGTAGGCCAGGTAGATGAACCAGAGCAGCAGGGTAAGAGTCAGGCGCAAATCCCAGGACCACCAGCGTCCCCACACGCCCTTGGCCCAGAGCGGGCCGGTCAGCAGCACCAGGGTGCAAAAGAGCACGCCGACTTCGGCAGAGGCCAGCGCCATGCGGTCCCAGCGTTCGTCCCGCCTAAGCAGGTACAGCGCGCCGAACAGCGCCGTGCATCCGAAACCCAGGTAGGCGCCGAATGCAAGCGGCGCGTGCAGGTACAGGATTTTCTGAATCTCGCCCTGCACGGAGTCGGGCGGCGCGGCAACCACTGCGTACGTGAAGGCCGCGAGCAGGCCGAAAAAGAGCAGGGCGGTCGCGCGCAGCGGTGAAAAAGACAGGGGGAGGCTCCTTGCTTGCGATGGGCCGGACCCGGATTGCGGGCCGGGTCCGGGGTGCGTTCTTGTTGTACGGCGCGCGCCGTGTTCCGCGCCGCTTCGTATTGCAGAGTGGGCGCGCACCCGCACGCGCCCCGCCGCGCATTTTCGCATTGCAAGCGCGGTCGCGCCCCGCGTGCATCGCGTCGTGCGGCGTGATGTGTGCCGCGCTTCTTCGCATTGCCGGCCCCGCGCCGCGCCCGGCAGGGACATTTGCGTTTACTCGCCCAGCACCGCGTCAAAGGCAAGGTAGCAGACGATCAGCAGCACGGCGTCCGTCACCAGCAACAGTTGCATCGGGGGCCAGGGCAGCACGCCTTCGTTCAGCAGCGCTTCGGTGGCGCGCACCGCGCCCAGCAGCAGCGGGATCATCAGCGGAAACATCAGCAGCGGCAGCATGGCCTCCCGGTGGCGGGTGCGCACCGCCATCGCGGAAAAGAAGGTACCCGCGCAGGCGAAGCCGAATGCCGCCAGGGCCGCTACCGCCAGGAAGGGCAGGGCGACCGGGGTGAAGTCCACGCCGAATGCAAGCGCGAAGGCCGCCGCGGTGGCAGCCTCCATCACCAGCAGCATCAGGAAAGCGGCCAGCGCCTTGCCGAGGAAGATGAAGCCGCGCTCCGTGCCGGCCAGGGCCAGCCCGGTGATGGCCTCGTTTTCGAGTTCCAGGGCGAAGGCGCGCGAGAGGCCGAGCAGGGCCGCGAAGCTGCAGGTGGCCCAGAACAGGCCGGGCAGGGCCGCGCGGGCCGCGGGCTCGGCAAAGGCGGGCGCGGAGAGATACAGGATGGTCACCACCAGCAGGGCGAACACCAGCATTGCAGAAAGCCGCTCGCGGCCGCGCCATTCGAGCAGCAGGTCTTTGCAGAAGACGGCCCAGATGACGCTCATGCCCCCGCCTCCAGCGCCGCCGTCGCTTCGCTGTATGCGGCGAGCAGTTTGCGCGGCGTTTGCAGCGCTTCGGTCGGAAGGGGCCGTGCGCGCCCGCGCACCAGAGCCAGGGCGGAGTCGGCCAACGCCGCGGCGCGGGCCGGGTAGTGCGTCACCAACAGCAGGCTGCGCCCCGCCTGCACCAGTTTTTGCAAACGCTCCGCCAGGCGGTCAGCGGCCTGCGGGTCCAGCCCGCTGAAGGGCTCGTCGAGCAGCAGCAGGGGCGGGTCGTGCACCAGCGCCCTGGCGATGCCGAGGCGCCGGGTCAGCCCGTGCGAGAGTTCCCGCACGGGCCGCTCGGCAGCCGCTTCCAGTTCGAAGTCTTTCAGCATGCGCGCGGCCCGTGCGCGCGCATCTTTGAGGTCGTAAAGGCGCGCCGCAAACTCCAGGTTTTCGCGCGCGCTGAGTGCGTCATAGACAAAGGGCGCGTGTCCGACCAGGCCCGTGCAGGCGCGGCGGCCGGCAGGGTCCAGGCGTGCGGATGCGCGCGGATCCCGGAGCTGCACCTCGCCCGCGCTCGGTCGCATGACGCCTGCAACCAGGCGCAGCAGGGTGGTTTTGCCCGCACCGTTCGGGCCGAGCACGGCCAGCATGCGGCCTGCATCGAGGTCGAGGTCGAGCGGGTGCAGGGCGGTGCGCGCCCCGAAACGCCGGCACAGGCCGCGTGTGCGCAGCAGCAGGTCGCTCACGAGCGGCCGCCCGGGCTGTGCGAACTGTTTGACTTGTTCGGCGTGTTCGAATCGTTCGAATAGTCCGACTTGTACGAATCACCGGACTTGTTCGTATCGTTCGGCGTGTACGATTCCTTTGTATCGTTCGACTTGTACGACTCGTCCGGCGGACGCGGCGTGTTGGCCGCAGCCGATGTGCTTGATGTGTCCGACGTACGCGAAATGTCCGGCGCATCCGGCGTGTGCGGCGCACCGGGTATGCCGGATGTGTTGGACGTATCCGACGGACGCGGCGTGTTGATCGAACTCCCTGTGTACGACTCACCATGCGCACCCGGCGCGCCCGTTGTATTCGATGCGTCTGCTGCCTCCGGCGTTCGAGGCGTGTTGGTCGCAGCCGATGTGCTTGATGTGTCCGACGTGCGCGAAGTGTCCGGCGCATTCGCAGCGTCGGCCTGCGATATGCCGGGCGCTCGCGAGGCGTCCGGCAAGGGCGCGCCGCACCAGGCGCAAAAGCGGTGCGCCTCGCTTTCCGCCGGCGAAGCGCAGCGCGGGCAATGACGCGCCGCGCCCTGCTGCGCGCCGCCGGCCTGCCGCGCATCGCCGGTCTGCTGCACGGCGCCGGTCTGCCGCGCAAGCGGCTGCCTTGCCGCGTCCGGCTGCGCCTGTGCAGGCGGGGCTGCTTCGCCCGCGTCCGTCGTTGGCGCCGGGCTTTTGCGATGCGCGGCGTCGCGTGCTGCGGCGCCCTCTGCTGCGAAGAAGGCCCGCTCTTCGCGCTCGCGTGCAAGCAGCGCTGCGGCCTGTTCGAACATCTGGCCGCGCCACCTCGCGTGATCTTCCGCTGATAGCTTGCCGGTCTCCAGGTCGTGGTCGAGGTCGCGAATGGTCGCAATCAGCGCGGCGCGTTCGCGTGCGGCAGCACTCGCCACGGGCGTGCGCGCGAGGGAACGCGCCCCGCGTCGCAGCGGCAGCGCCAGGTACAGCACCGAGCCGAGCGCCAGCAGCAGCGCCATGCCTCTGGCCGCCGCGCCGCGCGCGAACGCGGGCCTCGATCTTCGCTGAATGTCCAGCTCCACCGCTTCGCCGGGAGTCAGCTCGAATGCTTCCAGCCGCAGGTAGTTGCGGTCGCTGCTGCGCAGCGGCCGCCGACGGTGCAGGCGCTCCGCGTCGAGTTTTAAATCTCCGCTGTCCGCCACGAAGAAGGACAGCAGCGGCAAGGCCTTTTCGAAACTGCGCCGGTAGCCAAGGCCCCCCGCTTCATCGACCGCCAGGTTGTACTGAAGCTGCATCTCGTAGCTTCCCGCATTCGCGGCGCCCACCAGGGCCAGCCCGCCGCCTGGGTGGGGCAGCCAGGCGAGGCCGGGCGCCTCTGCGGCAAAGCGCACATTGCTTGCCCCGGGCGGCAGTTCCAGGCGAAAGAAGGGCTGCTCCCGGTCTGCCAGGGCGAGCGCGCCGGGCGTGATTTCCAGCGCGATGTTTTCGTTCACCCGGGCTGCAGCATCGTCCACGCTCAGCACCACCTGGATTTCGCGCAGCCGGGCGGCGTCGCTCCCCCGGCGCGCGGGCGGCAGCTCGAATGCCAGCGCGATGCGTCCGTCGCTGGAGCGGGCGTGGTGGCGCGTGTGTTCCCCTTGCAGCAGGCGCTCCGTGGCGCCCGCTATGGTGAAGCCCGGCGCATCGACCAGTCCGAGATGCAGCGGCGTGAGCAGGGTGAGCGGCACATCGACTGGCACGCGCACTTCGAAGCGCAGCGTTTCGGGGGCGGGCGCATCGTGCTGCGCTGCTGCGGATTTCGTTTCCGTCGGTGTTGCGACGTCGCCATGTGCCGCGCCCGCGTCCGTCGGTGTTGCGACGTTATTGCCGTGCGCCGCCGCGCCTGTTTCACCCGGCGCTTCGGCGGCATCGCCCTGCGCGCCCCGCGTGTCGCTGATGCGCTCTGTGGGCAGCGCGTAACTGAAGGCGAACATGTGACCTCCCGGGTGCACCGGGCCGAACCAGGCGAGCCGCCCTGCCTGCTGCAGCAGGCCCTCGGGCGTTACACCGAGCGGTGTATGGAAATCAACGGCGCCTTCCGGCAGGCGGGTGTAATAGGCGGCCTCGCCCGGCCGCTGCAGGCTGCGCCGCTGGGCCGGCAGGTAGAAGCTGCGCGCGTCGCTGTTGATGAGTTCCACTTCCTGGTGAATGCGCAGCCGGCCCGCTTCCCGCGCCACGCGCAGGCTGAGGGCGTTCACCTCGATCGCGCCGGGGGAATCGGTGAGCTCGTTCACGCGAACCTGCGCTTCCACCTCGCGCTCGCCCGCCGCAAAACGCACGCTCGTGCCCGGGTGCGCCACGCCCTGGTAACGCACTCCCACCAGGTAACTCAGCGCCGGGTCGGCGGATATGTTCGCAAATTCAAAGCGCCCCTCCGCATCGCTGCGCGTGCGCGCGAGGCCGAGCACGCGGTCTGCGGCAAAGGCGTAGAGCGCCACTTCCAGGTTCGCGATGCCGAGTTTGCGCTCTGCATGCAGCACCCGGCCATGCACGCGGCCTTCCCCCGGCGGCGGGGGAAAGGGCTGAGGCGCAGAAGCGTCGCCGGTGTTTGCAGCATTCGCTGCTGCGGCGCCTGCGCCTCCGGACGTTTCTTTCTGCGCCGCAGCGGCGTTCGCCGCCGTGCCACTGGTGTTCGCAGCGTACTGCACATTGGCGCCGCCGGCGTTCGCAGCCTTCTGCACACTCGAACTGCCGGTGTTCGCGGCGTACTGCACATTCGCACTACCGGACTTTATAAGATATGTTCCGTCGGTATTTATAAGATTTATCTCGACGATGTTCGAAGCGTCCGCCGCTGCATCCGATACATTTGCGCCGCCTCCGGGCCTTTCCTGCGCCGCCAAAGCCGCTGCCGCCAAAAAACACGTGGCCGCAAAGCACACCGCCGCAAAGCAGGGCAGGGCGGCGCAAAGCGTCAGCGTCCTGCTGCGACCCGGCCCGCCCCCGCCGCTCATCGACCGCTGCATCCGCGTCCGCATCCGCGCCGTCGCCACCCGCAGCATCACGCCGCTCGCCGGGCCGGCTGTCACCAGGCCCGCCGGGGCGCTGCGAAGGGCCACATCACCAGCACGGCGCCCAGCACAAAGGTCACGCCGCCGAACCAGACCCAGTTAACCAGGGGGTTGCGATACAGCTTCAGCGTGGCCGAGCCGTCGCGTTCCACGGCGGCCAGCACCAGGTAGATGTCTTCTTGCCAGGTGGAGTAGATGGAGGGCACAGAGACCGGCTGATCTTCCAGCCAGTACATGCGCCGC
>CAZJXU010000014.1:0-3564 GCA_964550095.1 uncultured Spirochaetales bacterium
ACGAAGGGCTCGCCGCCCTCGTGCAGCGCGCGGAATAGCGCGGCCTTTTCGGCCTGTGTCGGGCGGGGGGCGTCTGCCATGTCAACACTCCTCGGGGTTCAGAAGTCGATATCAACGTAGCAGCGCCCGGCAGTCCGCTCCTCCACCACATCCTCAACGCGCATGCAGCTCGCCTTCATGCACGCCGCAAACGCGGCGGGCGCGGCCGAGCTGCGCCGGCACATCCTCAACGCGCATGCAGCGCGCCTTCATGCACCCGCACCTGGGTCCCGCACCCCTCCTCCTGCGTCCAGGCCGCAGCCCACGCCCGGTCCTCGCTTACGGCCAGGGTGCGCTCGCCGTTTTCCATTTCGACCAGGGCCAGCAGGCGCGCGGGCGTCTCGTCTTCGTAGAGCACCGTGTAGGTCGTCACCACGCCCTCGCCCCGGGCGTCGGCCGAAACCGTTTTGGCGCGGCTCAAGTGGTCTGCGCCGGCAAGTTCCGCATCGGCGCTGAGAAAATCAAAGGGCGCAGGCGGCGGCTGCGGAGACCAGAGCGAAACGCCCTGCTTGGTCAGCATGCCGCTCACCGCGCAGGAGAGGCCCAGCGCCTCCTCCGGCACCGTGCGCAACGCGGCGGCCAGCCGGGCCAGCCCCTGCAGCACGAAGTTGTTGAGCGGCCCGCCGGCAAAGCACATGCCGCCCGTCAGGGAAACCGGATCAGAAGGCGCAAAACCAAACTCGCGCTGCTGCACGCGCAGCGCCGACGGAAAGCAACTGTAGAGTTCCCGGTGCGAGGCGGACACCGGCGCCTCGCCGCAGTGCTGCATCGCCAGCCGGAATGCAGCCGAAAAGCCCGGGCTGCGGTGCACCGCCTCGCGCCGGCACAGCGGCGTCGCAACGTTGGCCTCCGCCACCACCCAGGGAAAGACCAGGCGCTCGCGCGGCAGGCCGAGCGCGCGCGCCGTTTCCAGCGAGCATAAAATCAGCCCGGCTGCCTGGTCCACGTTCCAGTCGGAACAGTGCAGGCGGGTGTAGGGATAGGCCTGTGGCGGCGCCTCGCGAATCTGCGCCGGCGAGCAGGGGCTGCGCCGCCAGGCCTGCGGGTTGGCCGCCGCCACCCGGCTGAGCGCAGCCTGCTGCGCGTCCAGCTCCGCGCGGTGTGCGGGCAGGCTTTGCCCGTCGCTGTGGCGCAGGGCGTTTTCGATCATGGCGTATTGCAAGGCCGGCATGCCGACGCCGCGCGAGATTTCCAGCGGGTGCAGCAGCTCGCCCTGCGGACGCAGGGTCTGGTCCGGCGTGCTGCGCTGCTGCGCCGCTTCGGGCAGCACGGCGCCGAGCCGGGCAGCACGGCGGCTTCGGTAGCGGGCCTCGCCGCCGGCCAATAGCGCGACTTCGCAGCGGCCCGCCGCGATTTCCTGCGCCGCCAGGCCCGGCAGCGTGCTCTGCAGAACGCCCACCTCGGCAAGCACGCTGCGTGCGCCCGAGGCGCCAAAGCGCTCTGCAAGCGCGCGGCCCGGGTCCTGGTATTCCCAGAACCCGCGCGGTACAGCGATGAAGTCGGCCCGGGAAAGCAGTGCTTCGCTGCCCGCGTCGCGCGCAGCATCCCGCAGCGCCCCGGCCATCAGCGCCAGCGGCTCTTTGGCCTCGAGCGGGTCGTCCTCGCGCTGCATGCAGACGCCCACGCCTGCCAGTACCGGTGTGTGTGTCATCCTGAATCAGGGCCGTCCGACGTCGCAAAGCGACGGCGGGCGGCTGTATCGACTATGGACCACTTCACTATCCCCTGTTGCCTCCGACATCGATGGTCACGACAAATTAACGTGACAACCCCAATTCCGTAAACAGGACGCTGCCCGGCGCCGCCGCCGGCCGTGCCGGTCGCAAACCATTCGAATGCTCCTGCCGACTCCCCCGCTGAGAAACTGTAGCCGATGCCGCGCCGACCCACGCCTGTTGATAAATCCGCGGCCCCGCGACCGCATCGAATTTTTCACACCGGCGCCTTGACAGGCCGCGCCCGGTGACAATCCCTTCTTGTGAACGCATACCAAAGGAGGTCACACCATGCGTCTTCATCCCGCATTCAGTCTGCTCGACAACTTCCTCTCCGAAGAGGGCGAAGCGCTGGGCGCCATCGGCGCGCACGGCGTGT
Source organism: uncultured Spirochaetales bacterium (assembly GCA_964550095.1). Lineage (GTDB taxonomy): Bacteria > Myxococcota_A > UBA9160 > UBA9160 > UBA6930 > JAHRAN01. The sequence continues at coordinate 2,134 of CAZJXU010000014.1, forward strand.
TTCGCCCGCCGCTGGATCTGCTCGAACGGGACGACCGTTACGAGGTGATCGTGGATCTCCCCGGGGTATCGAAGGACGAACTGGAGATCGAGTTCTCCGACGGTGTCCTGACCCTCCGGGGAGAGCGCGAAGCGGGGGCGACGGAGGGGCAAGAGGCCCGGGCGTTCCGCCAGGAGCGCGGGCGGGGCAAGTTCGGCCGCAGCATTTCCTTCTACGGCGAAGAGCTCGACGTAGAAAAGATCGAGGCCGACTTCCACGAGGGCGTGCTGCACATCAAGGTGCCCAAGATCGAGAAGCAGCGCCCCCGGCAGATCCCGGTGTCGTCCTGACATTGGCGCCGCCCGCCGTCGCTGCCTGGGGCGGCGGACTTCCGTCCGCCGCCCCAGGCTCGCGCATCACGACTGGTCGCTCCAGGCAGCAGCCCCGTTTACGGACGTGGGCTGGACGTAGGCTGGCGCGACTTCGGTCGCATTTCACGGACGGTGGAGTGGCAAGAAATATACGAGTGGTTTGTGGCCGTCCACGATTCAGGACGACACACTCGCACTCCGCTACAACGCTTCGCTTTCGCCGATGATTTCCGAGGCGTTAAAGAAGTAGGCGATTTCGATTCGCGCCGTCTCGGGTGAATCGGAACCGTGCACCGCGTTTTGTTCGATGTCCGTCCCGTGCGCGCCGCGAATCGTCTCCGGCGGCGCCTTCGTGGAATCCGTCGGCCCCATCAGTTCGCGGTTTTGCGCGATGGCGTTTTCGCCCTCCAGCACGCTCACCACCACCGGCCCCGAGGTCATGAAGCGCACCAGGTCGTCGTAGAAAGGGCGCTCCCGGTGCACCGCGTAGAAGCCGCGCGCCAACGCCGCGCCGAGCTGCAGCTTTTTGAGCGCGACAATGCGCAGCCCCGCCGCTTCGAAACGGGCGAGGATGTCGCCGGTGGCGCCCTTGGCGACGGCGTCGGGCTTGATGATCGACAGGGTGCGCTCCAAAGCCATGTTCTCTCCCGGTTTGCGGCCGCCCTTCCCTTTTCCTGTGTGTGGAGGCTTGCCCTTAGAAGAACGGGGCGGGCCGACGATGAAAGCGGCGAAGCTAGCGAATGGGCGCGCGATGAACAGGCTTTTGCGCGAAAAAAACGCACGCGGCGAAGGCCCGACCCGCCCCGTGCCGGCGCGGGGCGATGCGACGGCGGAACAGCACTCGGCCGCCTAAACAGCGCCCACCCCCAAAACGACGCCCGCCTCCGAAACCAAAGCCACCTCCGAGACCGCGCCCGCCTCAGTCTTCCGTGATGAGCACAATCTTGCCGAAGTGATCGCTGGCTTCCATCAGGGCGTGCGCCGCCTCCGCCTCTTCCAGCGGAAAGGTGCGGTCCAGCACCGGGCGCAGACGGCCAGCTTCCAGGTCCGCGCCGAAGCGCGCCAGGAAGGCCTCCACCAG
>CAZJXU010000015.1:0-7036 GCA_964550095.1 uncultured Spirochaetales bacterium
GTCGGCGCCGCCCGCCCCGGCGAAGGCCTTTTGCGAACTGGCCGTCGCCGTGCCCGGCCGCAACATGCGCCGCCGCGCACGTGCGCATCGCGCCTCGATCACCTGCGCATCCCGGAGCGCCTGCTCGATGCGCTGCACGGAAACGGTCTTGCGGGCAGGCGCCTTCGCCTTTGCATCATCATCGTCGCGGCCGGGGAAGACATACTTCACAAAACCGGCGGGCGAGGGCTCTGACGGCTCTGTGCGCTCAGCGGCGCCTGGCAGCGCACTGCGAAGCTGGAGCGGCAAGTTCTGTGCTCTCCATCCGTCGGGCAGGCCGCTTTCCCATTCTTCCTCCAGCATTCGGAGCGGCGCGCCCGGGCTGCGCCGCTTCAGGCACAGGCTTCCCGCCATCACCAGGCGCTGTTTAGCCCGCGTCATCGCCACGTACAGCAGGCGCACGCGCTCCGCGCGTTCCGTTGCCTCTTCGTCCCGGGCCAGGCAAGGTACTTCCAGCGTTTCCTGGTTGAACATGGTCAGGGCCAGGGCGCGGCCGCGCCGCGACACCACGCTGCCCGGGCTGTTAAAAGCGGCGCCGCCGACGCCGCGGTGCAGCTGCAGCACGTACACATGTTCGAAGTCGAGGCCCTTGGCCTTGTGGATGGACATCACCCGCACCGTGTTTTGTTCTTCCGCGCGCGGCCGGCCCTCTTCGGCTTCGCGCCGCTCGGAAACGGCGCCGCGCAAAAAGCGTCCCACCGCGGCGGGATCGTTCCCAGCAAGTCGCTCCGCGAGCTCCCGGAAGAAGCGATCCAGGTTAGCCAGGCGGAAGCGGCTGAGCGGTCTGGCCGCCTCCGAGGCTTCGAAGAGCAAGGTGCGGCGCAAAAGCTGGGTGAAGCGATCTGCTGCCAAAGTGCGCGACGCCCGGCGCAGCGGCCCGATGCGCGCGAGCAGGCCGACCAAATTATCGCGCCAGCCCCGCTGCTCGCGCGCGGCGGCGGGCATGCCGCCCGGCAGCTCGAGTTCGCGCACCGCTTTGCACAAGGCGGCGAGTTCGCCTTCGTTTTCGGCTTCGCCCTGCAGCAGGCCCGCCCGCGCCGCGAAGTCGATGCGAAACAGCGGCAGCAGCGCAGCGTCCGGAACGCCGACCAACGCGCTGCGCAACACGGTCACGCAGGCGAGGTGATCGTTCGGGTCGATCAGCCAGCTCACCAGCGCAGCAATGTCGATGATTTCGCGGCGGCGATAGTAATTGAGGTCGCGCTCCACGTGGTAGTCGATGTTGCGATTGCGCAGCGCCGCGAGCACTACGTCGAGATCGCCGGTCCCGCGCAGCAGCAGGGCGAAGTCGCCCGGCCGGGCCCCCGCATCCACGTGGCGGCGGATGTCGGCCGCCACGGCGCGCGCCTCCAGGGCGCTGGCGTGCACGCCGCGCGTCTTCTGGTTGGGCAGGCCGTCTTCCCCGAACTCGCAGCTCACCCAGCGCTCCACCGGCGCTGCGCCCTCGCTGCAGTAGCCTGCACTCCCCTGGTTGGCCGGGCTCACCAGCAGCGGCTCGAAGGGCGCCTGCCAGGGGTGCTCGCCGGCTGCGAAGAGCGGCGCCAGCGAACGCTCCACTTCGCACAGCACTGCCTCCACGCTGCGATGGTTGACGCACAGCAGGCCGCGGGCGTTCGCGTCGGGAAAGTGCGTTTCGATGAAGCCGTAGTAGGAAGCGAGGTCCGCGTTTCTCCAGCCGTAAATCGACTGCTTCGGGTCGCCCACCAGGAACAGCACCGGCCCTTCCCGGCTTTGGTCGCCGACCAGGGCGTTCAGTATGCGACATTGCAGAATGTCGGTGTCCTGGAATTCATCGACCAGCAGTTGATCGATTTCGCCGCGAATCCGCGCGGCGATGTCGGGGTTTTCGGCGAGCAGGCGTGCGGCCTCGCTGAGCAGGCCGGCGTAGCCCATCACGCCCCGGCGCCGCAGCTCCGGTCGCACGCGGTCAAAGAGTTCGCCCAGCACCCGCTGCGCGTTTTCGAGCAGCTCGAAGTCCGTGCCGACCAGTTGCTTGATGAAGGGCAGCAGCGCGCGCACACAGGCAGAGAACCGTTCCAGGTTCTCCTCGCCCAGCTCGGCCGGGTCGTTTTCGAAAAAGGACTTTTCCGTGCCGTTCGCCCAGTTGCGCAGCCGGCCAATATGCTTCGGCTCGAACTCCTCGCGCCAGCGCCCGGAAAAGTCCAGCAGGAAATCGCGCAGGTCGGGAAGCCCCTGCAGCCCCTGGTACATACGCTCCAGCAAAGCGGCCAGCTCGGCCTGGGCGCGCTGCCTTTTCAGTTCCATCAGGGGCTCTGCGAACTCATCCACGAAGGCGCCCATGGCATGCAGGAAGCGGCGGCGCCACCCGGCGATGCGCTGCGCCGACAACACCAGGTGCGTATCGGTTATCTCTGCGGGGGTTTCATCGTCGGCGAGCGCATACGGGGAAACGCCCGCCTCCAGCAGCTCGACCAGGTTGCTCTCGATTTCCCTCGGCCCGATGCCCCGCAAGCCGAGGTGAAACGCGGGGCTCGCTTCGCCGTCCAGGTAGGCGTGCTGCAGGTAGTCATCCATCACCTCGCGCACGACATCCCGCAGGGCATCCGATTCGGGGTCCACTTCGAAGCGCGGGTGCAGGTCCACTGCAAGGGGATCGTTTGCCAGCAGCCTGCGACAGAAAGCGTGAATGGTCTGTACGCGCAACTGGTCGGAAACATCGAGCAGCGCCTGGGCGCGCGTGCGCCTGGTGTGCGCATCGCCGGGCAGGGCGGCGGCAGAAAGGCCCACGGGTGGATGATCCTGCACCACGGCCAGCAGGCCGGATGCAATGCGGCCGGCCATCTCGGCGGCGCCGGCGTCGGTGAAGGTGATGGCCACCACGCGGCTGAGCACATCGCGCGCCACCCGGCCCTGGTGCGACGACGCGTCGGCGTCGGCCGAATGCCCGCGCCCTGCCCCCGAACGCGAACCTTCCCCCTGCGCCAGGCGCGCTTCGGCGCGCTCCCAGCCGGGGCCCAGGCACCAGGCCAATACGCGCGCCACCAGCACCGCGGTCTTGCCGGTGCCCGCGCCCGCTTCCACCACCTGGTGTCTGGTGAATTCGCACTGCGCGCTTTGCCGGGTGGCTTCGTCGCGCGCGCGCCCTTCTGTGTACGCGTCTGTGTACGTGTCAGGCATCGCCCTCTCCGGGTCTCATCACGTGCAGCAACGCGAGTTCGACGGGGTCGAGGCGCACGCGCCCTTCGGGGTCTTTTTTCGTGAGCAGCGGGGCGCGCTGCTCGAGCCATTCGTCGAGTCGCTTGCGGGCGCCCACGTCGCCCTGGTTGCAGGCGGACTGCAGCTCGCAATGCGCACAGGCCTCGTACACGTCGCCGTCGGCGTTCACCAGGCGCGGCACGAAGGCGCCCTCTCTGCGGATCAGCGCGAGGCGCGCGGCGCTATCGCGAAAGGTCGTGCGAAACCTGCCCTTGTTTTTCAGGTCTTCCTCGGCTTCCAGGTCATCCGTGGAAATCTGCAAGGCGTTTTCCAGTTTTGCGCCCACAAACAGGTAACGCCCGCGGGAAAAGGGCGCCGCCGACTCGGCATAAGCGGCGGCCTGCAGCCAGGTTCCCTGCTGGATGCCTTCCAGGAATTTCCGGCTTCGCGTCTCCGGTTTTTTGGCCTCGCCAAACACCGGCTTTCCGGTCTTGTAGTCGGTGAGCACCAGGCCCAGCCATCGCCTGTCCACGCGGTCCGCCCGGAAGGTCATCGGGAAGCGCTCCCCCTCGGCTTCGACCGTGAGCTCGCCGCGAAGTTCCGCGCCGAGCACGCCGGGCAGCACGCCGTCCTTCCCGTCCTCGGCCAGTATCTGCTTCACCAGCTCTCTGCCTAGGCGCCCCAGCATGGTTTCGAAGCCCGGAATCGAGATGCCCTCTTCTTCCAGCAGTTCCCGTGCGACCTCGAGCATCATCGGAACCAGCGCGCCGGATTCCGGTATGGGGATATCGCTCCCCCGCGCCTTTACATCAATGACATCGCCGGTGCGGCCGCCCGCTTTTTGCACCACCCGCTCCAGTACGCGATGCACCAGGTTGCCGATCAGCAGGGGCGAGAGCGTGGGCAGTTCCAGCGGCGTATCGGGAAGCGGCGCGAGGCGCAGTTCCCGCTGCAAAAACGCGCGCCACGGGCAGCGGGCGATTTGTTCCAGGTGGCTGACCGGCGGCGCCGCCGAATGCACGGCCCCGGCGCCGAACAGGCCGAAGTGGGCGCCCAGCTCTCCCCCGCGCCCGCCGCCGTCCAGCGCGAGGGCCGCGGCGACGCGGCCCGCCGCCCAGTCTGCAGGCGCAGGCTCGAAGGGGTGGGCGGGGCCGCGTTCGGCGTGCTCGGCGCGCCCGGCGCGCCCGGTGGGCGGCGCCTCCGCGCGCCGGGGCGGAGACGCGCGCAACAGGTCGGCGCCGCCTGCAGCCAGCGCCGCTTCGAAGAGCGGCGCGCGGTGCTGCGGCTTGGCCGAGGCGCCCAGCAGGGCCAGCACTTCGTCGGGCGGCAGCGGGCGTGCGCGCTCGCTCATCCATTCCGGAGCCCGGGGGATTTCATCCTGTCCCCGCACCAGGCGCAGGCGCTCGACAAAAGGCGAGGGAGTCTGCTCCTTGCCGTCATCGCTCACCCAGGTGTAACTGAGCGTCAACTCGGGGCTGGAGGAACACAGCTCGGCAAAGAGGTGGCGCTCTTCGTCGTGACTCCGGTGCTTGATCGGAATGTCGGGCAACACGCTTTCCAGTTGCGCGCGCAGCAGGTCGGGAAGGAGCGGGTCTTCGCCGATGTTGCGCGGAAAAACGCCCCGGTTCATGCCCAGCACGAAGAGCCGGCGAAAACTGTGACCGCGCGCTTCGATGGCGGAGAGCACCCGCACGCCGCCCCCCACGCCCCGGCCGTGGTTCGCGCCGAGCGGTTCAAAACCGAGGGAACGCAGGCTGCGGCCCAGCAAGGTGAGAAATTCCTCGCCGCTCAGGATGTCGCTTCCCGCGATCTCTTCCAGCAGCGCGCGCAGTTTCGCATCGAAGGCGCGCTTGATCTCGTCTTCCTCGCGCCGGCCGAGCGCGTGCAGAACGAAGCGGTTCAGCCATGCCAGGTGCTCGGTGAGCGGCGCACGGCCCGGTCGTTCTGCGAGCACTTCCAGCGCAGTGCGCATGCGCGTGCACGCGCGTTCGAGAACGTCGGCCTGTAGCCAGCGCCTGGGCGCGCGGCTGCCGCCCTCCCCTTCCGCTTCATCGACGCCGCGTCGCACCGGCAGCGGGTAGCCCCGGGGCGACGCGTTGATTTCGGCTGCCTGCTCCAGCGTTCTTTTGCCCATGGCGTGAAATGCAAGGCGCAGGTCGCCGGACAAACCCGGCGCGAGTTCCGCCTCGGCGTCGAGCCAGCGATCCACCGAGGGAGGGCTTTTCAAATCGAGCAAATCGAGCAGCGCCTGCACGGGGCGAATGCCGGGCCCCGCAATGACAGCCCGGCCGGGCGCGCCCGAGTATGCAACGCCGACCCGGTCGAACTGGGCGCGCAGGGCGCCCAGGTAGGGCGCGAGGTCGCGCACGACCACGCCGATCTCTTCGTCCTGCAGCTCCGGTTCTTCTTCCAGCATGCGGGCGATGCGCTCCGCCGTTTCGCGCACTTCCGCCTGGATGCCGGGCGCCTGCAGCAGGGTCGGTTCCGCGCCGTGCTGGGGCTCGGGGGCCAGGGCGCCGATGCGGCGACGCGGCGGGGCGCCGGCGTGATCCTGCACTTCCACGTCATCGAGTTGCATCACGCGATTTTGCAAGCGCGTCAGAAACGCCGCGCCTGCATCGATGCGCGTTGCGTCCGCCGGGTCGGGAGGAGCGTTCAGGATGATGCAGCCCCGGGTCGCATCGAGCAGCGCGCAGAGCAGGTCGCCCTGCGTGCCGGTAATGTCGGCGTAGCCATACGCCCAGAAGCCGCGCTGCGGCAAAAGCTCCGGCCTTGCTTCGAAAGCGGCGAGTGCATCGCGAAACAGGCCGGCGCGGCCCAGGAAGCCGCGCTCGCCGAATTCACGCTGCAGAGCGGCGGCGACGTTGACGACGGCCGCAGCGCGCTCGCCCGTCCTGCCCAGCTTGCGGCTTTCGATGGCGTCCAGCAGCGGCTGCAGGTGCTGCTCTGCGTCGAAGCCGGCGTCCAGCAGGTCGTTCAGCGGCGCCAGGATCGCGCCGTAGCCGTCCTGCATTTCGCCCAGCGTGCTGTGCAACGCGGGCGCCTCGGATGCCAGACGCCGGGCCAATATGGGGAGCAGCGCGCTGCCGTCGCGCACCCGGCGATCGCAGCGGCGCAACAACTCGTGGGCCAGCATGCGCAGCGTGACAATGCGCACGCCCGCCTGGGCGCCGTGCTCCCGGACCAGGCGCGCGCCCAGGTGCAAGCGCAGGCTGTTGGAGGGGACGACCAGGTAAACAAAGCGGGCCAGCGCTTCCGGCGTCGTGCGAAGTTCCGCGCTGCGCGCCCCGATTTCTTCGAGCAGCAGCGCTTCAGCCGCGCGCGCGCCGGCAGCCCGGACCAGGCGAATGCTCCGGCCTGCTTCGGCGCCTGCAGCACGCCGGCCCTGTTGTGCGCTTTGCTTCATATCCCCTTCGTCGGTGTGTCGCCGGAAGTTCGGTGCGCCGCTTCACGCTTCACGGAAGGCGCCGCGCACGGCTCGTGCACGCGCGCATATCGAGCAAAGCCCGTGTAGCGCAGCAGCCCGGCGGGCGACGCGGCGCCGGGCGGGCCCGCGGCACCCGCACTCAATCGGAATCGCGGCTCTCCGGCTCTACCATGATATGGACGATGCAGCGATCCCGGTATCGCCCGGACAGCCATGCGCCCGCCAACACCAGTTTAAAGAAAATCCCGTAGCGCCGCTTCAGCAATTCAAAACCGCGCACGAACTTCGGGTCCTGCGGGTCTTCGATGGTTTCCGCTATCGCGCGGAACTCGGGCCCGGTGCGCAGGCCGCGCTGCGAGCAGGGCGCCACGCGCACATTCGGATTGCGACGCAGGCGCTTCACCTTCCACGAGC
>CAZJXU010000016.1:0-2829 GCA_964550095.1 uncultured Spirochaetales bacterium
GAAGAAGCCGCCGAATACGGCATGCCCCAGTGGCTCTTCGGCATGCGGAGCTGGGCGCCGCTGCCCGGCGGGGCGCTGCTATGCATCGCAAACAGCGGCGGGCGCGCCAGGCTGGTGCGCGTCGAACCGCAGCAGGGCCAGCGCACGGAAATCCCCTTGCCCTTCTGCTGGTACGAAGGCATCGCGGCTTCAGGAGAAACCGTCGCGCTGATCGCAGCCGCCGAAAGCAGGCCGAGCGCGCTGCTGCGTCTCGACCTGCAAAGCGGCGCCCTGCACGAAGTGACGTGCGCTTACGACTGGACGCAGAACAAAGCGGACATCGCGCTGCCCGAAGCGGTGGAGTTTGATAGCGCAGAAGGACGCCGGGCTTATGCCTTTTTGTATCGGCCGACGAACGCCCGGGCTTCGGCACCGCCCGCGGCGAAGCCTCCCCTGCTGGTTAAAGCGCACGGCGGCCCGACCGCGCAAAGCGACCCCGCCCTGAAGCCGGCCGTGCAGTACTGGACCAGCCGGGGCTTTGCGGTGATGGACGTCAACTACGGCGGCAGCACCGGTTACGGCCGCGCCTACCGGGAGAGCCTGTACGGACGCTGGGGCGTGGTTGACGTGGAAGACTGCCTGGCCGCAGCGCGCCACGCGGTGGAAGCGGGCGTGGCAGACCCCGCGGGGCTGCTGATCAGCGGCGGCAGCGCGGGCGGCTTCACCGTGCTTTCTGCGCTGACCTTTCACGAGCTGTTCGCGGCGGGCGCAAGTTACTACGGCATCGGCGACCTGGAAGCGCTGGCCGCAGAAACGCACAAGTTCGAATCGCGCTACAACGACAGCCTGCTGGGGCCGTACCCCGAAGCGCGCGCGCTGTACCAGGAGCGCTCGCCGGTCAACGCGGCGCAGCGCTTGCAGCGCCCTGTCATTTTCTTTCAGGGCATGCTGGACCGCATCGTGCCGCCCGGCCAGGCGGAGCAGATGGCGGCGGCATTGGCGGCGCGGGGCATCCTGCACGCGCACATTCGCTACCCGGATGAAGGACACGGCTTTCGGCGCGAGGAAAACATCCGCCACGCACTGGAAAGCGAACTCTTCTTCTACGGCCGCGTGCTGAACATCCCGGTGGACGCAAAGCCGAACCCGCCGCTGGAGTTGCTGGGCGAAGCCAAGACGTAGTGCGCAAGGCTGCACGGGGCGGCGCTGCGCAAGCGCAGGCCGCCGGGGGAGCCGGGGACGGAAGATTGTGCGAGGCCGGGCGGCTCCGGAAAATCAGGACGCTGCGCAAGGGTTTACCGTCGGTGGAAGATCCGGGCGGAAGCGCAAGGGTTTACCGTCGGTGGAACAGCCGGGCGGCGTGCTGAAAGTCGAAAGGGCGGCTGCGGGAACGCGGGCCGCAGAGAGGGGACATGAAACTGAGCAACGAGTTTCGGGGTTGGCTGGGCGAGCAGTTCGTCATCTTCGGCCTGTGGCTGTTTCTGGACCGGAACGTTTACCAGCGCTTCCACGACGTCATCGTTCCGACGGCGAACGGCACGACCCAGATCGACCACCTGGTCATCTCTCCCTTCGGCCTGTTCGTCATCGAAACCAAGAACATGCGGGGCTGGATTTACGGAAACGAAGACCAGGCGCAGTGGACCCAGGCGATTGGGGGCCGGAAGTCCAAATTTCAAAATCCGCTTCGGCAGAACTATCGCCACACCAAGGCCCTGGAGGAATACCTGGGCCTTGCAGCGGACGCCCTGCATTCCGTGGTCTTCTTTGTCGGGGGTTCCCGGTTCAAAACGCGCATGCCTGAAAACGTGATGGACCGCGGAATTGTCTCCTACATCAAGTCTCACAAGAAAATGATCATGTCCATCGACGAGATGTATCAAATCCGGGACAAAATCCAGCGCCTGGTGGACGAGCCCCTGCTGAACCACCGCACCCATATACGGTCGATCAATCGGCGCTACGCGAGGGCGACCACCTGTCCGAAATGCGGCGCCGCCCTGGTGGAACGCACGGCAAAGCAGGGCCCCCGCACGGGGCAGAAGTTTCTCGGCTGTGCGACATATCCGCGCTGCCGTTACCAGAAGCGGGATCAGTAGGCTTCGCGGGCGCAGGTGACACGGCAGGGCAGGCGGATGCGTCGGTCCAGGCCCCCACGCGCCGCCCGTAGCCGCGGTCGCTGCGCGTGGACCCGGCCAGGCATTCTCGCAAAACCACGCCTTGGGCTATCGCCGCGCACACCCCGGCGAAGCCAAGGCGTAGGGGAGAGGGGCAGGGCGGGCTACCCGCCTGGCCCGCGGGCCTGTTACCTTCGCCCCCGTGCCGCCCCGAATGCCCCGCATTGATGAGAAGCTGCTGGCGCGCGGTCGCCGCCACCTGCTGCGCTGCGACCCGAAACTGGCACCCATCGTGCGCCGCGCAGGCGCCTGCGGTCTGCGACGTCAGGGCGACCCGTACCGCTTCCTGGTGCGCTGCATTCTCTACCAGCAACTCGCGGGTTCGGCCGCCGCCGCCATCGAGAAGCGCGTGCACGCGCACTTCGGCGGGCGCGTGCCGCCTCCCGAAAAGCTGGCGCGGGTGCGGGATTCCACGCTGCGCGCACTGGGCCTCTCCCGGCAAAAGGCGGCTGCGATGCGCGAGATCGCACGCGCATTCGCAGACGGCACGGTGCGCGCACGCCGCCTGCCGTACATGAGCGACCACGAAATCATCGAAACGCTGTGCACGATACGGGGCGTGGGCCCCTGGACTGCACACATGGTGTTGATGTCCAGCCTCGGCCGTCCCGACATCCTGCCGGTGGGCGATTACGGCGTGCGCAAGGCGGCCGCCATGCTCTACGATCTGCCC
>CAZJXU010000017.1:0-2053 GCA_964550095.1 uncultured Spirochaetales bacterium
GGCACGGGCGTGTGGGGCGCCGTCACGCGCTTGACCGGGGCGTCCAGCATGTCGAAGCCCTTGTCCACGCACAGCGCGGCCACGTCGGCCGCGATCGAACAGCGCGGCGTGGATTCGTCCACCACCACCAGCCGGCCGGTCTTTTCCAGCACGCCGAGGATGGCCGCTTCGTCGAGCGGCGAGAGCGAGCGCAGGTCGAGCACCGAGGCCTTCACGTCTGCTTCCGCCAGTGCATCGGCCGCCTGCATGGCAACCGGCACTGTGGCGCCGAATGCAACCAGGGCGACGTCGCCGCCCTCGCGCAGCAGGTTGGCCTTGCCGAGCGGCACTTCGTAGTCGCCCTCCGGCACCTCGCCCGTCACGTTGAGTATCCCCTTGGCCTCGCAGAAAATCACGGGGTCGTCGTCGCGAATGGCGGCCAGCAGCAGGCCCTTGGCGTCGGCCGGCGAAGACGGGATGACGGTCTTCAGGCCCGGGATGCCGCTGGTGATCCAGTACAGCGACTGCGAGTGCTGCGCCGCCGCGCGCATGCCGGCTCCCGAAACGGTGCGCACCGTCAGCGGCACGCGCACCTTGCCGCCGAACATGTAACGCAGCTTGGCCGCCTGGTTCAGCAGCGGGTCCAGGCAGGTGCCCAGGAAGTCCATGAACATCAGCTCCGCCACCGGGCGCAGCCCCGTGGCCGCCGCGCCCACAGCCGTGCCGATCAGGCCCATTTCGCTGATCGGGGTGTCGCGCACGCGGTCCATGCCGAACTCGCCCACCAGGCCGCGCGTGGTTCCCAGCACGCCGCCCATTTCTTCCGTGCCTGCGTCGCTGCGTTCTCCGCCGCCCGCCACGTCTTCGCCGAGCACAATCACGTCGGGGTCCGAGCGCATCGCGATGTGCAGCGCTTCGTTGACGGCCTCTCCGGTGTTCATTTCACGCGCCATGTTCGTGATACCTCACGTAGACGTCGCTCAGCACGTCTTCGGCTGCGGGCTCCGGCGCCCGCTCCGCTTCTTCCACCGCTTCGCTCAGCAGGCGCTCCACGTCGCCGTCCACCGTGCGCAGATCGTCACTCTCCAAAAGACCCGCTTCCAGCGCGTGCTTTTCAAAAATGTCCAGCGGGTCGCGCTTTTGAATCCACTCCTCCGCTTTCTCCTTGCTGCGGTAGGGCACCGGGTCGCCCACGTAGTGCCCGTAAAAGCGGTAGGTCTTGCACTCCAGCAGGGTAGGGCCTTCGCCCGCCCGCGCGCGGCGCAGCGCCTCGCCCGCCTTTTCGTACACATCGAAAAAGTCCATGCCGTCCGCGATCTCCGCGCGCATGTTGTACGACGCCGCGCGTTCGGCGATGTCTTTCACCGGCACCACGAACTCGGTGGGCGTGAACTCGCCGAAGCCGTTGTTCTCGCACACGTACAGGGCGGGCAGCTTCCAGTTGGACGCCATGTTCAGCGACTCGTGGAACTGCCCCTGGTTGGTGGCGCCGTCGCCGAAAAAGCCCACCGCCACGCCGCCGGTTTTTTTGATCTGCGCGGTCAGCGCGGCGCCGGTCACCAGCGGGATGCCGCCGCCCACGATGCCGTTGGCGCCCAGCATGCCCTTATCTACGTCTGCAATGTGCATGGAGCCGCCCTTGCCCTTGCAGGCGCCCGTGGCGCGGCCGAATAGCTCGGCCATCATGCTCCTCACATCGACGCCCTTGGCGATGCAGTGGCCGTGGCCCCGATGGGTGGAGCCCACCAGGTCGTTGTCGTCCAGGTGGGCGCACACACCCACTGCTACCGCCTCTTCCCCGGCGTACAGGTGCAGGAAGCCGCCGATTTTTCCGGCCGCCACCAGCTCCTGCAGCTTGTCTTCAAAGGCGCGAATCGTGCGCATGCGCCGATAGGCTTCGACCAGCGCGTCTTTTCCGAGATCCATGGCCGCTCCTTGCCCCCCTGATCCGAGGGGGTAGGAAACCATTGAAAGGTGTTAAAATCAAGTCCCGGCGGTCGGGGCGGCATGGCCGAGGCGGCTGATGTGCAGGCGGCCCGGGCCGGTCGCCGGGCCGGCGGACGGAGAGAGGCCC
>CAZJXU010000018.1:0-6940 GCA_964550095.1 uncultured Spirochaetales bacterium
GCGGTTCACATCAAAGCCGTCGATGCGCACCATGCCGTCTTCAAATTCGTAGAGGCGCGGCAGCAGCGAAACCAGGGTGCTCTTGCCGGCGCCCACCGGACCGACGATGCCGGTCACCCGGCCCGCGGGAATGTGCAGCGAAATGTCGCTTAGCACTTCGCGCTGCGAGCCCTCGCCCGGGTAGGAAAAGCGCAGCCCGTCGAATTCGATTTCCCCTTTGAGCTCATGGATATCGAGCACGTCATCCCGGTCAACAATAGTCGGCGCGCTGCGCAGCACTTCGTCGATGCGCTGCATGGAAGCCACGCCGCGCTGCACCAGGTTGAACATCCAGCCCATCAGGAAGAGCGGCATGGTGAGCTCGGCGTTGTACAGAAAGAAGGCGAAGAATTCGCCGATGCCGAGCTCGCCGCTCAAAAGCTTCGAGCCGCCCAGCACGAACAGCACCAGCATGCCCACGTTGGGAAGCAGGCCCGCGATGGCCGGCATGCCCGCCTGCACCCGCACGGCGCTCATCCAGCGCTGGTAGAGATCGTCGGCCAGGCGACCGAAGCGTTTTTCGGAAATCTCCTCCATGGTGTAGGCCTTGACCACCGCAATGCCCGAAATGCGCTCCTGCAAATGATTCGACATGTCGGCCAGGCCGACCTGCACCGCCAGGTTGCCGGCGTGCATGGCGCGCCCGAAGACTCGCGCGATCAGCAAAAAGAAGGGCAGCGGCAGCAGCATGAAGAAGGCCAACTGCGGGTCCATCAGCGCCATCATGGTGACGGCGACCACGATCATCACCGGGGTCTGCGCAAGCTGCAAAAGGCCCACGCCCAGCATCAGGCGCACTGCAGTCAGGTCGTTGACGGCCCGGCTCATCAGGTCTCCCGTGCGCCAGGAGGCGTAGAAAGACTGCTGCTGGCGCAGCAGGTGCGCGTGGAGTTCATCGCGCAGTTGAAATTCAATTTGACGTGCGGCGTTGAAAATGCGCACCCGGGAGAAAAAGCGAAAGAAGGAGCGCAGCACGGCGACCAGCGCCACCGCCGTGCAGGATGCGACGACGGCGTCCAGCGGGGCGCCGGAGACCAGCGTCTCGACGGCCCACTGGACAGACTTGGGGAAGAGCGCGAAGAAGGCCGCGTAGGTGAAGGTGGTGAGCACCCCGGCCAGGTAGTCGCGGCCGTTTGCGCGAACGAAGCCGGCCAGGCGGCGGAACATGCGCCGCCGGTTTTCGGCGATGGCGCGGCGGCTGTGCCGAAACGCGAGGGTCGCGCTCATGAGCGCACCCACCCGGCGATGCGCGCGCGCGGAACGCCGAGTGCGCGACCGAGCAAGGCGCAGGCGTTTTTGAACACCGTGCGCAGCACGCCCCGCTCAAGGTAGCGCCGGGCCGAGGTGCGTACCGGCTGCGGCAAGAGCGCGAGCCGGCCCCGGCGCTTAAGCGCCTGCACCAGGTCGACGTCTTCCATGATCTCCACCTGGGGAACGCCGCCGATTTCCGCGAGCGTGCGGCGCCGCACGAAAATGGCCTGGTCTCCGTAAGGCAGGCGGAACAGCGCCAGGCGCAGGCGCACGCCCCACTCGACAATGCGCAGCGCCGCGCCCGGCGCCGCAAAGCGCAAACGAAACGCGCCGCCCACCACGCCTTCCTGTTCGAGCGCCGCGCACATCGCTGCGACGTAGCCGGCGGGAAGGCGCGTATCGGCATGCAGAAACAAAATCACCTCGGCTTCGCAGGCATCGACCCCTGCCTGCAATTGGCGCGCACGGCCCGGTGGAGACGTGATGACCCGCGCCCCGGCGGCGCGCGCACGTTCGCGCGTTGCGTCCCGGCTTCCGCCGTCCACCACCAGCACGAAGGCGGCGTCCTCCGGGGGCGCGCCGGCCAGTGCGGAGGCGACGGCGGCGCCCACCGCCTCCGACTCGTCCAGCGCGGGGATCACCACTGCAAGCCGCACGGGGAGAGCCTAGCGCAAGCGAGCGCCTTGCGGTATGGTGGCCTTTTGCCGTCGAAGCGGTCGGGGAAGGCGCCCTGGGGGCGATACGGGCGGTTGATGGGGGCGGTTCATACGGGCGGCTGATATGGGCGGCTCGGTGGTACAACCGCCGGGCTCACGGCGCCCGGGCTTGGCGACCTGGGGCTTCAGCCCTGCTGAACCGCCTGGTGTTTGCGCGGTCGGCACGCTCGTTGCGGTCGGTCGCCGTCGCCAGGCGGCAGCGAGCGACCACAACCATTGACGATACGGGAGGAACACCATGGCGCGAGATTTGAAACTGGGTCTGCACTTCGGGTACTGGCAGGCGAACCCGCCGGAGGGTTTCGCCGAACTGACGCGCGAAGCCGAAACGCTCGGCTACGACATCGTCTTCACCTCGGAAGCGTGGGGCTCGGACGCCTTCACGCCGCTTACGTGGATTGCCGCACACACCGAGCGCATCCGACTCGGCACGGCGGTGGTGCAGCTTTCGGCGCGCACGCCGACGGCCACGGCGATGCACGCGCTCACACTCGATCACCTCTCGAAGGGGCGGCTCTCGCTCGGGCTCGGCGTTTCCGGTCCGCAGGTGGTCGAAGGCTGGTACGGGCAGCCCTTTTCCAAGCCGCTGGCCCGCACCCGGGAGTACATCGACATCATCCGCCAGGTGCTGGCGCGGGAAGCGCCGGTGCAAAGCCCGGGGCCGCACTATCCCCTGCCCTGCCCGGCGGACGCCGAGGGCGCCTGGGGCATGGGCAAGGCCCTGCGCTCCATCACGCACCCGCTGCGCCCCTCGCTGCCGATTCTGCTGGGCGCCGAAGGGCCGAAGAACGTGGCGCTGGCCGCCGAAATCTGCGACGGCTGGTTGCCGCTGTACTACTCGCCCTTCCGTCCCGAGGTGTATGCGGACTCGCTGAAGCAGGCGGGGCCGGACTTCGAGATATTGGTGGGCTGCAACATCCAGGAAACCCCGGAACTGGAGCAGGCGCTGGCGCCGATCAAGGCGAGCCTCGGTTTCTACATCGGGGGCATGGGTTCGCAGAAGCGCAACTTCCACAAGGAGCTGATGGGGCGCATGGGCTTCGAGGCGGAAGCGGAGAAAATCCAGGCGCTGTTCATGGAGGGCAAGCGCGCCGAGGCGATCCAGATGGTGCCCGATGAGTTTTGCGATGAACTCTCCCTGGTCGGTCCCGCGGAGCGCATCCGGGAGCGCCTTGCAGCCTGGCGGGAGACGCCGGTGACGCACCTGCTGTGCTACGCGCGCGACGCGGAAGCCATGCGGCGCACTGCCGAGCTGGTGCTGGGCGCGTAGCCCGGCGGACCGGGCAGCAGTGATGGGCGCGGCCCCGCGGGCGGCGTACGACTGGTGCGTGCGCCGGTCGATCTTCGCCGGCGGCGGACGGGCGTACGCCGGCGATACGCCTGGGGCGGGCGCCGGTCAATCTTCGCCGCTGGCGGACGGGGCTGTTGCCTGCAACGCGCCTGGGCGGCGCAGGTGTGGCGGGCGCAAACCGGGCGGGCGAAACGCCTCCCGGTCTGCTACCTAATTACGTATGGGGAAAAAGACGGGCGCGCAGGCGACACCGGCTGAAGCCTACGCGCAGGCGGGGGTGGACCTCGCGCGCGACGAGCGCTTCGTCGAAACCATCAAAAAAATCGCCCGCACGACCTCGCGTGCGGAGGTCGTCTCTTCCATCGGCGGCTTCGCCGGCCTGTTCCGCACGCCCACGCGCTACCAGGACCCCTTGCTGGTGGCCTGCGCCGACGGCGTCGGCACCAAGCTGAAGCTGGCCGAAGAAATCGGGCAATACGAAACCATCGGCATCGATTGCGTGGCGATGGTGGTCAACGACCTGATCGTGCAAGGCGCCGAGCCGCTGGTCTTCCTCGACTACCTGGCGATGGGCGAGCTGGACGAAGAGATCGCCGCGACCACGCTGCGCGGCGTAGCGGAGGGCTGCAAGCGCGCGGGCTGCGCGCTGCTGGGCGGGGAAAGCGCGAACATGCCCGGCATGTACCGCGGCTCGGAAGTGGAACTGGTGGGCTTCGGCGTCGGCGTGGTGGAGCGCGAGGCGGTCATCGATGCCTCGGCCGTGCGCAAAGACGACGTGCTTGTCGGCATCGCGTCCAGCGGCCTGCATTCCAACGGCTTTTCGCTGGTGCGCCGCATCATCGACAGCAAGCAGTTGAACCTGCACGAAATGCAACCGGCGCTGAACAACACGCTCGCCGCCGCGCTGCTGGCGCCGACCCACATATACGTGAAGCCGGTTTTGAATTTGCTTCGCGACTTCGAGATACACGGCATCGCGCACATCACGGGCGGCGGTTTTGAAGGCAACGTGCCGCGCGTGCTGCCCGAAGGCGCGGGCGCACGCATCGAACTCGGCGCCTGGAAGCGCCCGCCGATTTTCGACTGGCTGAAGCGCGAGGGGGGGATTGCAGAAAGCGAGATGCTGCGCGTCTTCAACTGCGGCCTCGGCATGGTGCTGGTGGTGAGCAAGAACGACGCCGAAGATGTGCTGCAGCGTCTTCGCGCCATGGGCGAGCGCGCCTGGACCGTCGGCGCCGTCTTCGAGCAGGAAGAAGGCGGCGCGAGGCTGGTCTTTGAAAGCTGACTCATCAAACGGACGGGGACGCCTGTGTCGTCCTGAATCGGGGCTGGCCGCAGCTTGGGGGCGGGCGTCCGTATCGACCGCGTAGCCGACAAGTAAATCCGTACGGCTGCCGCGCTCCGATAGCAAGGCCAAACCCCGTGAGTCCAGCCTCACGTACAGACTGCCGCCGGCAGGCGGAGGCCGGTCGTATCGGCCACTTAGCCGGCAGGCAAATCCGCACGGCGGAAGCGATTCGGTCACCAGAACGAGTCCCGTAAGCCCAGCGTCACGTACAGACTGCTGCCGTCAGGCGGAGGGCGTCCCTATCGGCCCGCGGGCGCCGGCCTGTTATGCTTTCCCGCACGCCCCGGAGGCCGGTTCATGTCCCATACCCCGCCGCCGCCCGCTGCGAGCCCGGAGGGCACGCGCACCTTGCTGCGCCTGGCGTCGTATGCGCGCCCCTACATCGGCCTGCTGTTCCTGGTGCTGTTTTTCGCCGTGCTCTACACCGGCAGCCTCACCGCGCGTTCCTACCTGGTCAAGCCGATCTGGGACGACCTCGCCTTCGCGCAGGCGACCTCGGGGAAGCAGTCCACCCTCTCCGACTGGCTCTCCGCGGCGCTGCCCGGCAGCAACAGCGGCGGCGACGACGCGGGCGAGAGCCGGCCAAGGGCGCCCGGCGCAGCCGACGCCGGGCAGAGCGAGGCGCCGGGCGAAGGCGCCCCCCCGGTCGAAGACTCGCAGGCCCTGGCCGAGAGCGTGCGCGAAACCCTGCCCGGCTTGCTGATCGTGATTGTGCTGGTGCTGACCGTGCTGCCCATCGGCTACTTCGGGCGCGAGTACCTGACCCAGTACGTACTCGGGCGCATCCTGGTGGACATTCAGCAACAACTCGCAGCCAAGCTGCTGGCGCTGCCGTTGCGCTTTCACCAGCAAAGCCGGCGCGGCGACACGCTAAGCCGGGTCACCAACGACGCCACGCGCGCGCACCTGGCGCTCTCGCTGCTCTTTTCCAACACTCTGCTGGCGGGCTTCCTGCTGTTCACCGGCGTCGCCGCCCTGCTCTACGTCTCCTGGCAACTCACCCTGGCCATCGCCCTGCTGGCGCCGCTGATCTCCCTGATTTTGATCTCCTTCGGCGGGCGCATCCGCAAAAACGCCGAGCGCCGGCAGCAAAGCCTCGGCAAAGTGACGCAGCGCCTGCTGCAGATACTGAGCGGCGTCAAGGTCATCAAGGCCTTCGGCGCGCAGCACATTGAAGAAAGCGCCTTCGAACAGGAAAACCTGCGCTACTTCCGACGCAACATGCGCGTGGTGCGTTTCCAGGCCTTCTCGCGCACCGTCATCGACGCCACCAACAACTCGGTGGTGGTGATACTGATACTGGCCAGCATTCCCCTGGTGCTGAGCAACACCTGGGGCCTCACCTTCGGCGGCCTGTTCGCCTTTTTGATGATCGTCCAGACCTCCTGCTACCGGGGAGTCAAGGACCTGACCCGTTGCTGGACCCGCATCCAGGAACTGGCGCCCTCGGCGCGGCGCTTCCTGGACCTGCTCGACCTGGAAATAGAAGACGCCGCACCGGGCGCCGGCCGGCGCTGCAACGGCGTCGAACAGGGCATCCGTTTCGACGGTGTCTGTTTTTCCTACGGACGCGAGCCGGTGCTGCAGGACGTTTCCTTCCAGGTGGGCGCCGGCGAAGTGGTTGCAATCGTCGGCAAAACCGGCAGCGGCAAGAGCACCCTGACCGACCTGCTGCTGCGCTTTCACGACCCGCAAAGCGGGAGCATCCAGGTGGACGGCGTGGACTTGCGGCGCCTGGACCGGGAGGGCTGGCGCGCGCAGACCGCCATCGTCTCGCAGGAACCCTTCCTGTTCGACTGCAGCATCCGCGACAACATCCGCTACGGCAGGCCGGACGCAGGCGATGCACAGGTGCTGGACGCAGCGCGCACCGCCTACGTGGACGAGTTCATCGAGCGCCTGCCGGATGGCTACGACACGCAGGTGGGCGAAGCCGGCGGGCGCCTCTCGGGCGGACAGCGCCAGCGCATCGCCATCGCGCGCGCGCTGCTGCGCAACCCGCAGGTGCTGGTCTTCGACGAAGCGACCAGCGCCCTCGACGTCAAAAGCGAACGCTACGTGCAGCAGGCGACCCGTTCGCTGCTGCAGGGGCGCACCGTGTTCCTGATCTCGCACCGCATGGGCGCCACCCGGGACGCCGACAAGGTGCTGGTGCTGGAGGGAGGCCGCATCGCCCAGTTCGGCCGCCCCGAAGATCTGCTGCGCCAAAAGGGCCTCTACCAGGAGCTGTTCGCCATGAACCAGGGCCCGCAGCGGGAGGCGGCGACGGGGGTGGAGTTGTGAGGGGACGGGGGT
>CAZJXU010000019.1:0-2209 GCA_964550095.1 uncultured Spirochaetales bacterium
CGGGCCGCTGGGCGGCTTCCCTGTCGTGGATGTGCGCGTGCGCTGCATCGACGGCAAGCACCACTCGGTGGATTCCAACGAAATGGCCTTCAAGCTGGCGGGATCCTTCGGCTTCAAGGAGGCCATGGCCAAGGGCGCGCCCACCCTGCTGGAGCCGGTGATGAACGCCGAGATTACGGTTCCCGACGACAACCTGGGCGACGTGATGGGCGACCTGGCCGGAAGGCGCGGCCGCGTGCAGGGCACGGAAGCGCGCGGGGCCATGCAGGTGGTGCGGGCCGAAGTGCCGCTGGCCGAGATGCTGGAATACGCGGGCGCGCTGACCTCCATGACCGGCGGCAAGGGTGCATTCCACATCGAGTTCGCCCACTACGCAGAAGCGCCCGCGAGCGAACGCGAAAAGCTGGCGGCGGCGGCAGCCGAAAAAGACGCCGAGGGCAAGAAGGGCTGAGGCGGCGCCCGCCTCCGTTCAGCCCCGGTATGCCTCGATCAGAATGTCCGCGATTTCCGGGCGCAGGATGCGCGGGTCCGGACGCTCGCCTGCGCCCAGTTGCTCGCGCACCCGGGTGCCGCTGATGCTGTAGGGCTTTTCGTCCGGGTGGCGCTCCACCAGGTCCACGCGGCCCATCGATTCGTAAAATGCAGCGAAGCCGATTTTACAGGGGCGGATGTGCAGGATGCCGGGCGGCTTGTCGAAAATATCCTGCGCGTCGAAGTCGCCCCAGATCGCCTCGCCGTCATCAAAGGGCGCATCGGCGTGCTTGCGCCCGATCACCAGGTCCGAAAAGCCGTGGTTCTGTCGATACACCGCGTGCATCAGCGCTTCGCTGGGCCCCCCGTAAAACATCTTCATGTCCAGCGCGACCAGGTCAAACACTTCCTGCAGCGTGTAGCCGGCCTCGCGCCAGACCGCTTCGTCGATATCGCCCTTGCCGAAAAGGCCCCGCTCCAGCAGCGTGCGGTAGCAGCGCATGCGCGTCAGCGCCGGCACGTCATCGCCCTTCAGCTCTCCCACCAGCGGGTTCAGCACCACGCCGGTGAAATGGCCCTCTGCGGTGAGCCGTTCCGCGCCTGCGACCAGGGCGTATTCGTGCGCGCGGTGCAGGGGGTTGCGCGTCTGGAAGGCAAGCGCCCTGCGCCAGCCGCGCGCGCGGATGCGGGCGCGCGTTTCCAGCGGGCTTAGCAGGTACGAGCCATACTCCGGGGGCCTGGCTGCAGGCAGCGCACGCAGCGCGCCGCCGACGAGCAGCGGGCGCGGGTCGTCCTCCAGCATGCGTCCTCCAGGGTGGTCGAAGCGACGCGTGCCGTACACGCGCTCCACGTAGAAGGCCTTGTCGAATTCGAACACTTCGATGTCGTCCAGCAGCGCGAGTAGAGCGCCCGCTTCGCTTCGCAGCGCGGCCTTGCCGCCCGTGCGCAGCGGCGCGGCTTCTTCCCGTGAGAGCGGCAGCGCCAGGGGAATCGGCCAGGCGTAGTCTTCGCCCCGGGAGCGCACGACGTGGTCTTCCAGCGCGCGTCGAAACACCGCCTCGCGCATGGGGCCTTCCAGCGGCGAGAGCGTGCCGTCCGCCATGCGCTGCAGAACAGAAATGTCGCCCGGGCGCACCACGATGGAAGCCAGCGATGCCGCCTCTGCTTCCAATTCCCTGCGCCGGCTTAGCGGCGCGAAGCGGTTCACCGGTGCATCCAGCCCGCCGTGCACGGGAACCAGGTCCGCGTCCGTCGCCAGGCCCGCGTTCGGCACCAGGTCCGCGTCCGTCGCCAGGCCCGCGCTCGGCCCCTCGCCCTGCTGCTTCGCTTTGCTCATTGACGCGTCTCTCCCTGTGAGCGCCCCCTGTCTGGCATGGGGCGTGCGCTCCGTGTTTGCCTTTGGCGGCCCGCCGCGGCTGGCGACCAGCGTGCAGCCGGCGCGGCGTGCGCGCCCGGGCCCTTACCAGGTGGGAACGAAGCCCTCGTCTTCGATGTTGAGGGTGCGCGTGTTGCCGCTTTCGATGTCGCGCACGTACAGGCGCGGCCCGCTCTCGCTGCTCTCGCCGAAACCGAGGAAGAGGACGTAGCGCCCGTCGGCGGAGACCGTCGGAGAGAGTTCCTGGTATGAGCTTTTGCCGATGTTGCGCGGCCCGGTTCCATCCGGGTGCATGCGGAAAATCTTGAGCCCCGAGCGGGTGCGCGCGCTGTAGATGACCCACTTGCCGTCGGGCGTAAAGAC
>CAZJXU010000020.1:0-7022 GCA_964550095.1 uncultured Spirochaetales bacterium
GACATGCTGGCGCCGCTATGCAGGCTGCTGCGCGACGATGTAACCGATGCGCTCCGTGACTCCGGCTCTCCCCTGGCCGGGCTGGCGCAGGACTGGCGGCAGCTTCTCTTTCCGCACGCGAAGGACGAGCAGTTCGCAGACGCCTACGCCCAGACCGTCGTGTTCGCCCTGCTGCTCGGGCGCGCCGAAGGGGCCGAGCCGCTCACGCTGGGAAGCGCGGTGGACGCGCTCGCCGCGCGGCACAGCCTGCTCTCTCGCGCCCTGCAGGTACTGACCGATAACGATGTGCAGGCAGAGAGAGCTGCAGTGCAGGCAGAGAGGGCTGCATCCCTGGGCTTGCTGCTGCGCGTCGTCTCCACGGCGCCGCCTGCGCTGTTCAGCGAGACGCTCGACCCCTGGCTGTACTTCTACGAGGATTTCCTGGCGGCCTACGACCCCAGGCTGCGCAAGGACGCGGGCGTTTACTACACGCCGGTCGAGGTGGTGCGCGCCCAGGTGCGCCTGCTGGACGACCTGCTGGTGGACCGCCTGGACAAGCCGCTCGGTTTCGCCGACCCCGGTGTCGCCACCCTCGACCCGGCAGTCGGTACCGGCACCTACCTGCTCGGCGTCATCGAGCACGCGCTTTCGCGTGCATTGGACGAGCAGGGGCCGGGCGCCGTCCAGGGGCACGCCGAGCGGCTGGCCGAAAACCTTTACGGCTTTGAACTGATGGTGGGCGCCTACGCCGTGGCCGAGCTGCGCGTGAGCCGCACGCTGATTGCACGGGGCGCCCGGCCCGGCAGCGCTGCACGAGTCTTCCTGACCGATACCCTCGAAAGCCCCCATGCGGAACCAGCACAACTGCCGCTCTTCATGAAGCCCATTTCCGAACAGCGCACGCGTGCGATCCAGATCAAGCGGGAGACTCCCGTGCTGGTGTGCCTCGGCAATCCGCCCTACGACCGCCACGAGGCGGCCGCCGCCCACAACGGGGACCGCACGGGCTCGTGGGTCCGCTGGGGCGACGGCGGCAAGGGCGCGGACGCCATCCTCCGCGACTTCATTGAACCGGTGACGACCGCGGGCCACGGGGTCCGGGTCAAGAACCTCTACAACCTGTACGTGTACTTCTGGCGCTGGGCGCTGTGGAAGGTCTTCGAGCAGGAGGCCGCGGGCGGCAGCGGCGCGGTCAGTTTCATCACCGCGTCGAGCTGGCTCGAGGGCGATGCATTCCTGGGCATGCGCGAGCATATCCGCCGCGTCTGCGACGAGGTATGGATACTGGACCTCGGCGGCGAAGGCCGGGGCACGCGCCAGGACGAGAACGTCTTCGCGATCCGCACCCCCGTTGCGATTGCGGTGGCCTTCCGTGCGACGAAAACTGCAGACAAGGACCATCCCGCCCGGGTGCGCTACGCCCGCATCGAGGGCTCGCGCCATGAGAAGCTCGCTGCTCTCGCCGCCATCAGCAGTTTCACCGACGTGAAGTGGCAGGACTGCCCGGAGGGTTGGCAGGCGCCGTTCCGCCCTGCCGGCGAGGGAACGTACTTCGCGTGGCCGCTGCTCACGGACCTGATGCCGTGGCGGCTCACGGGAGTGAAGCTGAGTCGGACCTGGCCGATCGCCCCGGACCAGGAGACGCTGGAGCGACGCTGGCGGGAACTGCTCCGGTCCGAGGACCAGGGGAAGGCGCTCCGCGAGACGGGCGACCGCAAAGTCGGCGGAACGTACCGGGCGGTCCTGACCGGACGAGACGACCCGAGGCCGCTCTCCGAGTTGCCGGACGACGCGCCCCTGCCGGAAGTGCGGGATTACGCCTACCGATCATTCGACCGCCAGTGCATCATCGCGGACGGTCGCCTTGTAGATCGCCCCAGTCCTGATCTCTGGCGTGCCCACGGAGAGCAGCAGGTGTATCTCACGAGCCTGCTCTCGCAGCCCTTGGGGCGCGGGCCCGCGCTTACCTGCGCGGCGGCGGTCCCCGACCTGGACCACTTCCGGGGTTCGTATGGCGCCAAGGCGACCATCCCCCTCTACCGCACCGCCGACGCTTCCGAAGCGAACATCGCCCCGGGCCTGCTCGAGCGTCTGGGCGAGGAGTACAGCCGCCCGGTCTCGGCGGAAGACTTTGTCGCCTACCTGTACGGCGTTTTGGCGCACCCGGCCTTCACGGAGCGCTTTGCCCGGGAACTCGAGTCGCGCGAGTTGCGCGTGCCGCTGACCCGGGACGCCGACCTGTTCGAGAAGGTGCGAAAGCAGGGCGAGCGCCTGCTGCGTCTGCACACCTGGGGCAAGCGCTTCGCGCCGCGAGGAGGGAAGCGGGGTGGCGTCCCGCGCGGCGCGGCCAGGTGTACCGAAGCGGTACCCAGTGAAGAGGCGGACTACCCCGATTCCTTCGAATACGACAGCGAAACGCGCACGCTCTCGGTGGGAGCGGGCAAGTTCGCGCCGGTGGCGCCCGAGCTCTTCGAGTTCGAAGTGTCGGGCCTCAAGGTCGTTCGGTCGTGGCTTCGCTATCGCATGAAGCGGGGCGCCGGCAGGAAGTCCTCGCCGCTCGACGACATTCGCCCCGCACGCTGGACGTCCGACTTCACCACCGAACTGCTCGAACTCTTGTGGGTGCTCGAAGCCACGGTGGAAGGGTATCCGGAACAGGCAAGGCTGCTGGACGCCGCCTGCGACGGCGAGTGCTTCCAGGCAAACGACCTGCCCGTCGTTCCGGACGAGATGCGCAAGGCGCCGCCCGCCCCGGCGGCGAAGACGCCCGACCTGGGCGAATAGTCCTCTGGGGGCCAAGCCCTGTCGTCGCCTGGAGCGACGGTCGACCGCCCCCGTATCGACCGCCCGGAGCGATGACCCACGCGGAGCCAAAAAGAGGACATTTCTGCCTGGCAGAAAGATCGGACATTTCCGCTTGGCGCTTACACACGCTGCGTTCCGGGTTGAGAAAGGCGCAGGCTGCGGGTAAGCTCTGCTCTGCCGGGCGCAGCCCCGTGCCGAAAGCCGAGTGAACACCCCTTGAGCACATCGCAAAAACACCCGGAAGACGACGACGCCGGCCTCACGGTCCAGGTCAACGGAGAGGCCGTGCGGCTCTCCGCGGGCGCCACGCTGGCCGACCTGGTAGCAGAGCTTTCGCTTCGCGAAAAGAAAATCGCGGTGGCGGTCAACCGCAAGGTGGAGCCGCGCGCGGCGCACGCTGAGATCGTGCTGGCCCCGGGGGACCGCGTGGAGATACTGGAAGCGGTGGGAGGCGGATGAGGCATGGCGGGCGCATATCAACTGGGCGCGTTTTCTTTCGACTCGCGGCTGATTGTCGGCAGCGGCAAGTACAGCAGCTTTGAAATTCAACTCGAAGCCACCCGCGAGAGCGGCGCGGAAATGATCACGGTGGCGCTGCGCCGCGTGCCCCTGGGTAAAGACAAAAGCGAAAACGTGCTCGGTTACATACCAGAGGGCGTGATGGTGCTGCCCAACACGGCAGGCTGTTACACGGCGGAAGACGCCATCACGACAGCGCGCCTGGGACGCGAACTCTTCGAACACCCGCTGGTCAAGCTCGAGGTGATCGGCGATGAACGCACGCTCTTCCCCGACACGTCCGCCACCATCGAAGCGGCGCGGGTGCTGGTCGCTGAGGGCTTTAGCGTGTTGCCCTACATCAGCGACGACCCGGTGGCATGCATGCGCCTGGAAGAGATCGGTTGCGCGGCGGTCATGCCGCTGGCCGCGCCGATCGGTTCGGGCCTGGGCGTGCGCAACCCCGCCAACCTGCGCATCATCATGGAGAGCGTTTCGTGCCCTGTGATTGTGGATGCGGGCGTCGGCGCCGCCGGCGACGCAGCCCTGGCCATGGAACTCGGCGCCACCGCGCTCTTGATGAACAGCGCCATCGCAGGCGCGCAGGAGCCCGTCAAGATGGCGCGCGCCATGAAACTGGCTGTCCAGGCCGGCCGCCTCGGCTACGAGGCGGGCCGAATTCCGAGGCGCCTTTACGCCACCGCCTCCAGCCCGCTGGACGGCCTCGCGAGCTTCTGACCCTGGCCCCTGCCCCGCCGCTGACCCCCGGGCGACCGCTGCTTTGCCTGGTGACGAACCGGCGCGCGAGTCGCTGGCCCCTTCCGGATGCGGTGCGCGCCGCCGTAGCCGGCGGCGTGGACTGGGTGCAGCTACGCGAAAAGGACCTGGACGGACGTCCGCTGTTCGAGCTGGCGCAAAAGCTGATTGAAGTGATGCAACGCGAGAACCCCGAGGCGCGCTGCATCGTAAACCGGCGCGTGGACGTGGCGCTGGCCGCGGGGCTCTCGGGGGTGCATCTCGGCGGCGACGCCATGTCGGTGGCGGACGCACGGCGCCTTTTGCCGCGAGGCGCCCTGGTGGGAGTTTCCACGCACGCGCCCGGCGAGATCGGGCGGGCGGGCGCGCAGCCCGCGCAGGCCCCGGCGGCGGATGCCGGGACCGTCGGTGGCGTACCTGGGACTGGCGGCGCAGGCACGGTCGGCGTGGCGCAGCCGGGCGAAGACGCGCGCACGGTCGGCGCGGCGCAGCCGGACGAAGACGCACGCCCCGACTACATCCACCTGGCCCCCATCTGGAAGCCGAAGTCCAAAATCGACGAACGCGAACCGCTCGGCCCCGCCGCGCTCGCGGAAGCCGCCGCTGCGGGCATCCCGGTGTTCGCGCAGGGGGGAGTCGATGCCGGGCGCGCGGGGGAATGCCTGGCTGCGGGGGCGGTCGGCGTGGCTGTCAGCGGCGCCATACTCGCTGCAGAAGCGCCCGAGCGCGCCGCGGCGGAGCTGAGACGGGCGCTGGATGATGCTTGACTTGTTCCAGGCGCGCTGATTTATGCCCAGCCGCGCGAGCGCTCCACCGCCCGTGACTTGCCAACGGAAGTGGCGGGTCGGCGGCAGACTGCCTGCTTGCCTGTTTATATGTCGTCGATTGGGGGCGGTCGGCCCTGTCGGCCACGTAGTCACCAGGCAATCCGCACGGCTGCCATGATCCGGTAGCCGAGCAAGACCCCGTGAGCCCAACTTCACGTACAGCCTGTGACTTATGCCCAGCCGCGCGAGCGCTCCACCGCGCGTTTCCACTCCGCATAAAGCGCATCGCGCTGATCGGCGCCCATGCGCGGCTCGAAGCGGGTTTCTTCGCCGCCGATCACGTCGCCGAGCGAGGATTCGTCCTGCCAGAAGCGGACCGCCCGGCCCGCGAGCATGGCGGCGCCCAGGGCCGTGACTTCGAGCTGCTTCGGGCGCAGCACCGGCAGGCCGAGCAGGTCGGCCTGGAACTGCATCAGGAAATCGTTGGCCGCGGCGGCGCCGTCCACGCGCAAGGCGCCCATGGAATGCGCCGAGTCGGCCTCGAAACATTCCACCACGTCGCGACACTGGTAGGCGATGCTCTCCAGCGCCGCGCGCGCCAGATGTGCGCGCGTCGCGCTGCGTGTTATGCCGACCAGGGCGCCGCGCGCACGCTCGTCCCACCAGGGCGCGCCCAGCCCTGAAAAGGCAGGCGCCAGGTACAGGCCGCCGTTGTCCGGCACGCTGCGCGCCAATGCTTCGCTTTCCGCTGCATTGTCCAGTAGTTCAAGGCCGTCGCGCAGCCATTGCACCACGCTGCCCGCTTCGAAAATGCTGCCCTCCAGGGCGTACTCAAGCCGCCCGGCGCGGCGCCAAGCCACCGTCGTCAGCAGCCTGTGGCGCGAAAGCGGCGCTGCATCGCCCGTGTTCATCAGCAAGAAGCAGCCGGTTCCGTAGGTGATCTTGGCGGCGCCCGGCGCAAAGCAACCCTGGCCAAACAGCGCGGCCTGCTGATCGCCCGCCACGCCCGCGACGGGGATTGCGGCGCCGAACCATTGGGGCTCCGTTATACCGAGCACGCCCGAAGAATCTTTCACCTCCGGAAAGAGTTCGCGGGGCAGGTCGAAGGCATCGAGCAGCGTTTGGTCCCAATCGCCTTCGTGAATGTTGAAGCACAGCGTGCGCGACGCATTGCTCGCGTCCGTTGCGTGCACGCGGCCTCCTGTCAGCTTGTAGAGCAGCCAGCAATCTATGGTTCCGAATGCCAGCTCGCCGCGCGCCGCGCGCTGGGCCGCGCCCGGCACAGCATCGAGAATGAAGCGCAGCTTGGAGGCGGAAAAGTAGGCGTCGATTAAAAGGCCGGTGCGGCGCTGCACGTCTTCTTCCAATCCGCGCGCCTTCCACTGTTCGGTGATCTCCACCGTTTGCCGGGACTGCCAGACAATGGCAGGGTGAATCGGCGCGCCGCTCGCACGATCCCAGACCACCGTGGTTTCGCGCTGGTTGGTGATGCCGACCGCCGCGATGTCCTGCGGCAGCGCGGGAAGGGCTTCGACGGCTTTGCGCCCGGCGATGAGTTGTGCGCTCCAGATTTCCCTGGCGTCGTGCTCCACCCAGCCGGGCCGGCGATAGCTTTGCGTGAACTCGCGGCGAGCGACGGACACCACTGTTCCGGCCTGGTCGAACACCAAGGCGCGGGACGAAGTGGTGCCCTGGTCCAGGGCCAGCACGTAGCTCATGGTCCCTCCTGCATCATCAAACTGTAGTGGATGGCCGCTGCGGGCGTCGATACGGTCTGCCGCTGCCCCAAGCCGCAGCGGCAGACCCCGTTTCAGGACGACACAGGCCCCCATCGCAGAGTGCCCGACTGACTGCCTGCTCGGCCTGTCCAGAGGCAGGCTGTACGCCAGGGCCGGCCACGTCGCTTTGCGACAGAGGCCGGCCACGTCCGTTGGTAAGGCAGGGGCCAGTCTTACTTCACATTGGAAGAGGCTTGGCCTGGCAGCCGTGCCAAATGCGTGGTAACTACGTGGTCGGTCGGCAGGGACGGCCTCCGCCGCTTCGCGGCAGAGGCCGTCCACGACCGTTGGTAAGCCACCCCCGGAGACCCATGCGTTTTTACGAATACGAATCCAAGGCGCTGCTCGCCCGGCACGGCCTCCCGCTCGGCGAGCGGCATGTCGTCAACTCCCGGGACGAGGCGCTGCAGGCCGCGCGCGCGCTCGAAGGCCCTGTCGT
>CAZJXU010000021.1:0-6480 GCA_964550095.1 uncultured Spirochaetales bacterium
CCCAGAGATGAACGCGCAAAAAGTCAACCACTTCGCCGCCCCGGAACAGGCGATCTGCAAGGTTGCCGCAGGCGCCTCCCGAAATGCCGCCCAGCAGCAGGGCGGAAAGGCGGTCCCCGGGCGCGAGATCGCGCAGCAGCATGACCACCAGCGCCAGGGCCAGCAGCCCCAGCAGCGGGAAGAGCCAGGCCCGCAGCGATTCGGGGGCCGTAGCCAGCAGGCTGAAGGCGGCGCCCGGGTTGGTGACGTGGGTCAGGCTGAAAAGGCCCTCGATCACGGGCCGCACCGAGCGCGGGGCCAGGTGGGCTACCACCAGTTGCTTGGTGAACTGGTCGAGCGCCAGCGCCAGCGCGCCCATCACCAGGAAAATGCGCGTGTTCGAACTCACGGGCGAGCGCCTCCTCGGGGGCCGCCCGAACCGCGGGGGGCCGGATGGCCCGGTCCGCCCGGACTGCGGAGGGCCGGGTGCGCACCACTGCCCGTGCGGCCAGAGCTGCGGGGGCCCGGTCCGAACGGGACGCGGGGGCCCGGGCTTGCGCGGCGCGGCGGCGCGCAGCGGAGGGCCGCGGCGCCGCCTCGGCAACGGGCGAAGGCCGGGAATTCGCAGCGGCGAACGCGGGGCGCGGCGACGCTTCGGCGGTGGCGGACGACGAGGGCTGTGCGCATCAGCGCAGCTCGGCGGCGCTGAGCACGCCGTCCGACCAGACCAGCGCGCCCTCCCTGGCGCGCCGCAGGTAAGGCGCCGCCTGCCCGGCATCACCGACGGCGGCCAGCGCCGCGCCGCGCAAGCCGGCCAGGTGCACCGAGATAGAGGGCGTGTTCACCTCGCGCCCGAGCATGGTTTCCGCCTGGTCCAGGAAAACCAGCGCCTGTTCGGCGGAGGAACCATCGAAGATTTCGTGACGCGCCAGCGCCAGGTAGGCCATCGGGTTGTTGGGGTCGAGCTGCAGCGCGCGGTCGTAAAAACCCAGCGCCTCGGCAGTGCGCTGCTCCATCCCGGCTTCGAGGCCCAGCAGCACCAGGCGCGTCGAGGCGCGGCGCTTGGGCGTGCCGTGGTCGATGAAGTCGCTGATGCGCATGGCGGGGGGCAGGGGCGGAGGGGCCAGGCGAGGCAGCAGGGCGCAGCCGCTGAAGACGAGCAGCGCGCACAGGGCCAATGCCTGCATGGCGGGCAAGACTGTCAACACTGCCGTAAATGCGAATGTGTTCTCAAACCTGGGCGCCGCCGCGCGGCGGGGCGAGAACACGCGCACGCCGGGCGCAGCCGCCCGCACAAGACCGATGCGCCGATGGTTCATGCGATGAAAACCCTTCCCGTTGACAAGCGATGAATCCTTTCCGTTGACAAGTCGGGCGCCCGGCCACGGCCCTCCTGCATCACGCCCGGCTCGCCGGCGCGCCTGCCTGGTTTTATTAGCAGACGCCGCAAAGGGCCGGTTCGGCATCGGCCCGTCCGGGATGTGCTTGAACGCCTTGCCCCGGCGCCGCTTCGTCGGAGCAGTCATGGTTCGGCATCGGCGCCCGTCCGGGATGTGTTTGAACGCGCCCAAGGCTCATCCGCCAAAGAAGCGAATGACGCGCCTGAAAATGCCCTCTTTCTCCGGCGCCGCATCGCGCCGCCCTGTTCCCCGTCCCTCCGGCGTCGCCAGTGCCGGGCAGCGCTCAAGGGGCTCCGCGCCCTCGATGAAGATTTCGCTGCTGCGCCGCCGGCAGCCCGGCAGCGCCAGCGCGCCGGTGTCCGGGTTGATGTCGCGGAGGACGATATTCTGGGGCCGGTTGAAAGCGCCTTCCACCTTGCCGCCCGTGACATCCCTGACGAAGCGCGCCCAGACGGGAAGCGCCACCGCGCTCGCGCCGCGGCCCAGGCTGCGCGGCGTGTCGAAGCCCACCCAGACCGCCACCACCAGCTCCGGCGTGAAGCCGACCAGCCAGGCGTCCTGTTCGTCGCTGGAGGTGCCGGTTTTCACGGCCAGCGCGCCGCTCACGCCGCGTCGCCCAAGCGATCTCGCGGTGCCGCGCTCCGCCACCCCCTGCAGCAGCGAGGTCACCAGGTAGGCGACGCCTGCGTCAATCGCATTTTCGGATTTGTTTTCCCGACGCTCGGGCTCGTCCTGCTCCGGATCCACCACGTCCTCGAAGGGGCGGATCTGCGGGCGCTTGCCGTCGTTCGCCAGGGTGGCGTAGGCGCGCGCCAGCTCCAGCGGTGTTATGTCGGCGGCGCCGATCGCCAGGCTCGGCACCAGGGGGAGTTCCGACTCGATGCCGAGATTCCGGGCCATCTTCGCCACCCTGCGTATGCCCACGCGCTGTCCGAGGCGCGCCGCGGCCACGTTGTAGGAGCGCTCCAGCGCCTCGCGCACAGGGACCACGCCGTGAAACTCGCGGCCGAAGTTGCGCGGCTCCCAGCTTCCCTGCCCGGCGGGCAGCTTCACCCGAAGCGGGGAATCGTCGAGGCGGTCGGCCAGGGTCAGCAGGGCCGGGCCGCCTTCCTCTTCGGGCTCGAGCGCCGCGGCATAGACAAAGGTCTTGAACACGCTGCCGGCCGGCCTTCGCGCCTGGGTGCAGCGGTTGTACTGGTTGCGCCGGTAATCGCGGCCGCCCACCAGCGCCAGCACCGAGCCGGTCTTGCGCAGCGCCACCAGGCAGCCCTGCAGCGGCGCCTCGCCCTCTTCGGCCTGCAGTTCCGGGTGGCGAGCTTCCAGGCCGGCGAGTTCTTCGCTGAGCGCGCGCTGTGCGGCCTGCTGCATCCTGATATCCAGCGTCGAGTAAATGCGCAGCCCCTCGGTGTTCAGGGTGGCCGCGTCGTAAAATTCGGGCAGGCGGCGGCGCAGGTAGTCCAGGAAGTAGCGCGCGTCCGGGCGGTCATCGATCAGCGCCGCCACCACGATCGGCTGTTCGATGGCGCTTTGCATCGCGGCTTCTTCAATGCGGCCCTGCTCGCGCATCAGGCGCAGCACCAGGTCGCGCCTGCGCCGGGCGGCATCGGGGCTGCGATGCGGAGAGAGGGCGTTCGGCTGCTGAATGATGGCGGCCAGCAGCGCCGATTCGTGCAGCAGAAGGTCGCGCGCGTGCTTGCCGAAGAAGCGCTGCGAGGCCTCGCCCACGCCGTGAATTTCGACGCCGCCGCGCTGGCCCAGGTAAATTTCATTCAGGTAGGTTTCGAGTATCAGGGGTTTATCGTAGAACCACTCCATGTACAGGGCCATGATCGCTTCGCGCAGCTTGCGCGTGAGGGTGCGCTCGGGCGTGAGAAAGAAGTTCTTGGCGAGCTGCTGGGTGAGCGTGCTGCCGCCCTCGGCAATGCCCACGGCCCGCAGGTTGGCGAGCAGCGCGCCGCCGATGCGCCAGAAATCCATGCCCTGGTGTTCGTAGAAACGCTGGTCTTCCACGGCGAGCACCGCGTGGGCCAGGTGCGCGGGAAGATTCGCCAGCTTCACCAGGTCGCGCTGCTCATGCTCGCCCCCGTAGTAGGCGCCCACGTATTCGGGCTCGATCAAAAACACACCGAGCTCGCGGCCGTTGTCGATATCGACAATGCGCCTGACGACGCCCCTGCGAAACTGGATATGCACCCGGCGTGCGAGATCGGCACGCTTGGGATGATCAAAGGCGCGGCGATGCAGGCGCAGCCCGTCCCGGCCCCAGTGGTAGCGGCCGATGTCGAGCGGCGTGCCTTCCGGCGCCGGGCGATAGCTCAGGCGCTTCAGCGCGCCCGCGAGATCGAGACGCTCAAGGTCCACGCCGGGGTACAGTTCGACCGGCTTCGAGAACACGCGGGAGGGCACGCGGAACAACTTGCCTTCGAAGCGCTTTTGCACCTCGGCGAGATCGTGGGCCAGGGGGCGCGCGCCGGCGAAGCCGACCAGGAATGCCAGCCCGAACGCCAGCCAGGCGAGCGCCCGGCGGCCTTGACCGCGCGCGGCCGGACCGCGGCGACGGCGGCGCCTGGCGTGGGCCCTACGCCGATGCGGAATGATCCTGAATCTTCCGGGCACGCGACCTTTCCCCCATGGCCTGATTTTAGCGCGCCCCGCCGCGCCTGCCCCGTCAAAGGCCGGCAGGGTCGCCCTGCCCGCCCACGGCGGGCAGGGCGGCCGCGTCCGTTGGCAAGTCACTTGCAAAAAGGACGCGATTCCCGGAAAGTAGAGCGTTATGCGGGAAAGCGGACACAAAAAGCCCTGGGGCGGACGATTCCAGGCGCCCACCGACCCCGGGGTGGAGCGCTTCAGCGCGTCGATCGACTTCGACCGAGAGCTCGCGCACTACGACCTGTGCGGGTCGATGGCCCATGCGCGCATGCTGGGCGAGGCGGGCGTTATTCCTCAGGAAGACGCCGTGCGCATCGTGGCCGGGCTGGAAGAGATCGGCCGCGAAATCGAAGCGGGCGCCTTCCCTTTCGATGCGGCGCTCGAAGACATCCACATGAACGTGGAAGCGCGGCTCGCCGAAAAAATCGGCGCGGACGCAGCCGGGCGATTGCATTCCGGCCGCAGCCGCAACGACCAGGTTGCAGTTGACTCCGCGCTGTACCTGCGCGACGCGGCGCGGCGCGTGCGGCGCGGTATATGCGAGCTGCGCGATACCCTGCTGGTGCGCGCGGCAGAGAACGTCGAAACGGTGCTGCCGGGCTACACGCACCTGCAACGCGCCCAGCCGGTGCGGCTGGCCCACCACTGGCTGGCCTTCGAGCGCATGCTGGCGCGGGACGCCGGGCGCTTGGCAGACCTCGAGCGGCGCATCAACGCGCACTCGCCGCTGGGCGCGGGCGCCCTGGCCGGCTCCACGCTGCCGCTCGACCCGGCGGCCACGGCGCGCGAGCTCGGCTTTGCCGGGCCGCCGCAAAACAGCCTGGATGCTGTGGCCTCCCGGGACGCGGCGCTGGAGTTCCTGGCCGCCTGCGCCCTTTGCATGGTTCACCTGTCGCGCCTGGCGGAAGAGCTGGTGCTGTGGTCATCGAGCGAGTTCGGCTTCGTGGAACTCGCCGATGCCTACGCCACCGGCTCCAGCCTGATGCCCCAGAAGAAAAACCCGGACGTGCCCGAGCTGGTGCGCGGCAAGAGCGGACGCGCAATAGGCAACCTGGTGACGCTGCTGACCGTGATGAAGGCTTTGCCGCTCGCCTACAACCGCGACATGCAGGAAGACAAGGAGCCGGTTTTCGATTCCGCCGCCACCCTCGGCGCGTCGCTGCGGGTGATGACAGGCGCCGTCTCCACCCTGGCGGTGAACGCGGAGCGCATGGCGCAGGCCGCAGCCGACCCGATGCTGCTGGCGACGGACCTGGCGGAAGCGCTGGTGCGCGAAGGGGCGCCCTTCCGTACGGCGCACGAAGCGGTGGGACGCGCGGTGGCGCACTGCATCGAAACGGGGCGCGCGCTCGACACGCTTAGCCGTGAAGAGCTGCAGACCTTTCACCCGGCCTTTGCCGGCGACGCCGCGTCTTTGCTGAACCTCGAGCGCACGCTGGAAGCGCGCGCGCTGCCCGGCGGACCGGCGCGTGTGCGCGTCGGCGAGACGCTGACCGCGGCACAGGCCGAGCTGGACAAAGAGCGCGACGCACTCGTCGAAACGGCGCCGGAGGGCGCCCGCAAAGAACTGGAGGGCGGGGCATGATGCGCACGGCTGCGCTAGCGTTTTTCACGCTGCTCGCGCTGGCCGGCGTGGTCGCTTGCGGACACTACGGCCCGCCGCAGCCGCCGGACACATTCGAAATGCACGGGGCGCCGAGGGGGGCGCCGTCATGACGCGCACACTTCCCTTCACCAAAATGCACGGCGCCGGCAACGACTTCGTGGTGCTGGACGGCATCCGGAACGCGCTGCCGCCCCTGGAAGGCCTAGCTGCCCGCCTGGCGGACCGCAACTTCGGCATCGGCTGCGACCAGGTGCTGGTGCTGCGCCCCGCAAACGGCGATGCGGACTTTCGCATGGACATCTACAACGCAGACGGCTCGCAGGTGGAAATGTGCGCCAACGGCATCCGCTGTTTCTACGAATACCTGCGCGAGCAGGGCCACAGCGATGCGGACGAAGTGCGCGTGGAGACCCTGTCGGGCGTGGTGATTCCGAAGCGGGTGAGCCCCGGCTGCGTGCAGGTGAACATGGGCGCGCCCGAACTCGCCCCGGCCAAAATCCCCACCACGCTGGCGGCGGGGGGCGACGGCCCGGTGCTGGATGCGCCGCTCGAGGTGAACGGGCAGCGGCTGCTCGTCTCCTGCATCTCCATCGGCAACCCGCACTGCGTCATCTACGTGGATGACGTGGACGCCGCGCCGGTGGAGACGCTGGGGCCCGCCATCGAAACGCACCCGGCCTTTCCGAATCGCACCAACGTGGAGTTCGTGGAAGTGCAAAGCCGCACGCTGCTGCGCCAGCGCACCTTCGAGCGGGGCGTCGGCGAAACCCTCGCCTGCGGCAGCGGCGCCTGCGCGGCCGCGGCGCTTTCCATCCTGCGCGGCGCTATGGACGATGCGCTGCGCGT
>CAZJXU010000022.1:0-3765 GCA_964550095.1 uncultured Spirochaetales bacterium
ACCAGGGGGTTGCGATACAGCTTCAGCGTGGCCGAGCCGTCGCGTTCCACGGCGGCCAGCACCAGGTAGATGTCTTCTTGCCAGGTGGAGTAGATGGAGGGCACAGAGACCGGCTGATCTTCCAGCCAGTACATGCGCCGCTCCGGGCGCATCAGCGCCAGCGCCCGCTCGTTTTGAAAGAGCGCCACGCGCGCTTCCGCCCCGCCGTAGTGCTGCGCAGGTATCGCGCGCGCGCTGCGGTACTCGATGCGCACATCATGCATTTCGGCGCTCTCGCCGATGCGCAAGTTGAAGAGCTGCTCTTCGTTGAAGGCGGCGCCCGAAAAGCCGATGAACAGAAACACCATGCCCAGGTGCACCACGTAGCCGCCGTAGCGCCGCTGGTTTTTCTGAAACAGGGTCTGGAAGGCGCGCGGCGCGCTTTCGCCCCGGCGCATGCGCGCTTTGAGTGCGCGCGCGTATTCCTGCACGATGGCCGCCACCACGAAAGCGCCGAGCGCCCAGGTGAGCAGCGCCGGGAAGAAAGGCGCCAGGGCCGCGCTGGTTGCACCCGCCGCGCCCCCGTGGCCGCCGACCGCGCCGCCCGCATCCACGCCCGCACTTTGCCGGAGGGCGAGCGCGGTCGCCCCCGCAAAGGTCAGCAGCGCGCATGCCGCGGGCCACAGCAGTTGCCGCTGCAGGCGCCCCGGCGAAGCCCGGCGCCAGGCGAGCAGCGGGCCCACGCCGGTCAGCAGCAGCAGCAAAAGCGCGATCGGCGTGCTCAGCATGTTGAAGAAGGCCGGGCCGACAGAGCGCTCCACGCCTTCCAGCCACTCGCTCAGTTTGGGAAACATGGTGCCGCTCAGCACCACGCCCAGCAGCGCCATGAACAGCCAGTTGTTGACCACGAAGCCGGACTCGCGCGATGCCAGCGATTCCAGCTTGCGCTCCGCGCCCAGTGAAGCGCGTCGCAGCCACAGCGCGCCGAAAAACAAAAGCGCGCTGACCAGCACGTAGCCCAGGAAGAGCTGGCCGAAAATTTCGGTCTGGGCGAAGGCGTGCACCGAGCGCACCAGGCCGCTGCGCGTCAGCATGGTGCCGAACAGGCACAGCGTGTAGGTGAGCCCCACCAGCACCAGGTTCCAGGTCTTCAGCATGCCGCGCTTTTCCTGCACCATCACGGAGTGCAGGTAGGCGGTGGCGGCCAGCCAGGGCAGCAGCGAGGCGTTCTCCACCGGGTCCCAGGCCCAGTATCCCCCCCAGCCCAGCACCTCGTAGGCCCAGCGCCCGCCGAGCAGGATGCCGAGCGAGAGGAAGGTCCAGGCGAACAGCGTCCAGCGCCGGGTGATGCGCAGCCAGCCCGAGTCCAGTTCGCCCGAGGCCAGCGCGGCGAAGGCAAAAGAGAAGGGCACCGCAAAACCGGTCATGCCGACATAGAGCACCAGCGGGTGAATCATCATCACCGGGTGCTGCAGCAGGGGGTTCAGGCCGGCGCCGTCCGAGAGCACCTGCTCCGGCGG
The DNA here is from genome assembly GCA_964550095.1 of uncultured Spirochaetales bacterium. Lineage (GTDB taxonomy): Bacteria > Myxococcota_A > UBA9160 > UBA9160 > UBA6930 > JAHRAN01. The sequence continues at coordinate 1,500 of CAZJXU010000022.1, forward strand.
CAGCAGGCGGAAGGGGTTGGTGTTCGGCACGAAGTTAAGCAGCGCCAAAAAGAAAAGGATGTTGGCGCACAGCATCGCCGCGGCCCAGGGCAGCAGGCCCGGGTTTTGCCGCCCCGGGCGCACCGCCGCCGCGGCATACGCGCTGAGCATCCAGCACCAGAGCAGCAGCGAGCCGGCCTGTGCGCCCCACAAGGCCGCGATGCGGTAGGGCAGGCTCATGCTGCGCGCCGCGTTGTTCGCCACGTAGGCCAGTTCGAAATCCAGGGTGTAGAAGGACCAGCCCAGCGCCAGCAGCGCCACGCTGACCAGCGCGAAGGAAACCCACAGCGCGCGCGCGGCGAGCTGCGCGAAGTCCGCCCGGCGGCGCAGGCCGCCGAAGACCCCGGCCGCCAGGCCGAGCGCCGCGGCGCCCAGTGCGAGGCGCAGTGCGTAAAAACCGAGGTCGCTCAAAGGCGTGCGCTCAAAGTTCTGCGCCCGGGCCCGGCGACGTCGCGCCCCGGCGCAGGCGTTCGACGTTTTGCATCACGGCGCCGCCGGGCCCGCTTGCATCGCCGGGTCTGCTCGCTCCGCCGGGCCTGCCGCTCGCATCGATTTGCCCGCTCGCTTCGCCCGGCCCGCTGCTCGCATCGCCGGGCCCTCCCGCATCGCTTTGCTGCATGGCGCCCTGCTCTGCGGCTTCGAACTTGGAGGGGCACTTCGCCAGCACGTTGTCGGCATAAAAGCGCGCGTCGTTTGCACGGCTGCGGCCTTCCACCACCACCTCGGCGCCTTCGCCGAACAGGTCGGGTGTATCCAGCCCGGCATAGACCACGGGCAGCGTGAACGCTGCAGCGTGCGGTACCGCTTGCGCTGCGGCGCCCGGCGCCTGCCGCGCCCCGGTTTGCGTCGGGCTGGCCGCCCGCTGCGCTCCGGCGGCGTCGTGCGGCGGCGCGGCAGCGTGCGGCGGCCGGGACTGCAGGTGAAAGCGCACCTGCCGGCCTGCCACATCGCGCTCGATGGAGCCGGGCGCGACGTAGCCGTGCACGCGCGCCGGGGCGCCGGGCCGCTGCGTTTGCTGAAACTCTTCCAGCGTCCGGTAGTAGGTGAAGACCTGGAAGGCGCCGCCCGAACCCAGGGCGTCGTACGCATACCAGCCGAGCAGGGCGGCGACGGCGGCGGCGCCGATTGCTATCTGGAGACCCTTCGACATGCCTTTGCTCCGTGACCTCCGTGTCGCATCGAACCGGCTTCAGGCGGGAACGCGCCCCGCGGGCGCCGCCGGGTGGCCCATGCCCCGCGCGCCCAGCCGACCCCGGCGGCATCGGCCTGGAAAGAAATGCGCCTCGCCGGCACCTGACGACCTGCTGAAAGGTATCAAAATGCGGGGCAGGGCGCAGCCGATTAGGCGGCCTGCCGAAACGACGACCACCGGGGGGCGCCCGCCGGCTCAGGCCTCTTCGTAATCGAAGTGCTCGATGTTGCGCTGTTCGGGCTGGAACTCCACCCCCACCCGGTAAACCGGCACGCCCCGGCCGAGATACTTGTCCGCGTAGCCTCTGTCCCGTATTTGCTGAATCGCATCGCCCGGCTGCACGTCTTCCCCCAGCACCTTGAACTCGAACACGTAGATGCGCGTGCCTGCATCAACACTCAGGTCGATGCGGCCGAGGTTCGTCGTATCCTCCGCATGCACGGTGAGATCGGTCCCCGCGAGGCCGATCTGCACAACGCTCGCGTACCATGTATCGCAATTAGGATAACCGGCGGGAACCCCGGGCGAACGACACTTTTTGTAGTTTGCGGTGTCGATACTGCCGGTCGTCGCCCCAAGCCGCGAGCGACCGGCAACGTCTTTTGGTAAGTCACCTTCATACTCGGCAAGCGGACTGTTCCTGTAAACATCGTTGGGGATGCTGGCGAGCAGCGCGTGCAGCCCCACCTTCAAGGCGTCGAAGTCGCCCGACACCAGCGCCTTGCGAAGGCTGCCGGACAGCTTCGAGGGGCTGATACCCTCCGTCAGGTCGTCGAGCAGCGACCAGTGCAGGCTCTGGCGCACCTCGAGGTTCGGGTAGCCCAGGCGGTAGAAGGTACTGTCTTCTTCCCCCTCATCCTTCTCCTCGCCGACGATGGTCAGGTAGCCCGCTTGGAACAGCAGGGCGGGAACGTTCATCTTGCCTATCTCGAGGGAGGACAGCAGCTCGTTGTTCGCACTCATTCTCTCGAGGCCCAGCGTGCCGATGCCGCCGCGCTTCTTCAGCGCATCGATCAGAAAAGTCGGCGTGCCGGT
>CAZJXU010000023.1:0-4039 GCA_964550095.1 uncultured Spirochaetales bacterium
CAAGGCCAGTTCCTGCTCGGGCGCCTCTTCCACCGCCTGCATCAGGCGCGCGAGTTCGTCCGCCGGCAGCGTGGTGCAGGGCAGGCCCAGCGCCGTGCAGTTGCCTGCAAATATCTCGCCGAAGCTCTCGCCCACGAAGGCTTTGAAGCCCGCGCGCGTCAGGCTCTGCGGGGCGTGCTCCCGGGAGGAGCCGCAACCGAAGTTCGCGCCCACCAGCAGGATCTTCGCGCCCTGGTAGTGCGGCTGGTCCAGCGGATGTGCGCCGCCGGCCAGCTTGCGGTCGTCTTCAAAGGCGTGCTCGCCCAGGCCGTCAAATGTCACGCAGCGCAAGAAGCGCGCGGGGATGATGCGGTCCGTATCGATGTCGCTCCCGCGCAGCACGCAGGCGCGCCCGCTGACCGTGATGATGCGCTCGGCCATTACAGCATCTCCCTTACGTCGCTGACGCAGCCGCGCAGCGCGGCGGCCGCCACCATGGCGGGCGACATCAGCAGGGTGCGCCCTGTTGGCGAGCCCTGCCGGCCCTTGAAGTTGCGGTTGCTGGACGAGGCCGAGAGTTCCCGGCCCGTGAGTTTGTCCGGGTTCATGGCGATGCACATGGAGCAGCCCGGCTCGCGCCAGTCGAAGCCCGCGCTGCGGAACACTTCGTCCAGCCCTTCTTCCTCTGCCTGGCGCGCCACGGCCTGCGAGCCGGGAACGACCAGGCTGCGCACGCCCGGTGCGACCTTGCCGGTGCGCGCCACCCGCGCCGCCTCGCGCAAATCCGAAATGCGGCCGTTGGTGCATGAGCCGATGAATGCCACGTCGATCTTCGCGCCCAGCAGCGGCTCGCCCGGACGAAAGCCCATGAACTCGACGGCCTCGCTGAAACCGGGGCGTTCTGCGTCGGGCAGGTCGCCCGGCCGGGGCAGCGCTTCGTCCACACCCAGCGCCTGGCCGGGGTTGATGCCCCAGGTAACGGTGGGCGCAATCTGCGCGCCTTCAAAACACACCCGGTCGTCGTAGTGCGCGCCCGCATCGCCCGCCATGCTGCGCCACCAGGCCGCAGCGCGCTCGAAATCCGCATCCCCCTGCGGCAGGTAGGGCCGCCCGCGCAGGTACTCGATGGTTGTTTCATCCGGGTTGATGTAACCGCAGCGCGCGGCGCCTTCGATGGACATGTTGCACACCGTCAGGCGTTCTTCCATCGTCATCGCTTCAATGACGGCGCCTGCATATTCGTAGGCAAAGCCCACGCCGCCGTTGGCGCCGAGCCGGCGAATGATGTGCAGGATGACGTCCTTGGCATACACACCGGCGCCCAATTGGCCTTCCACTTCGATGCGCCGCACCTTCGGCTTGGCCATCGAAATGCATTGGGTGGCCAGCACGTCGCGCACCTGGCTGGTGCCGATGCCGAAGGCGATGGCGCCGAATGCGCCGTGCGTGGAGGTGTGGCTGTCGCCGCAGGCGATGGTCATGCCCGGCTGGGTCAGGCCGAGTTCCGGGCCGATGACGTGCACGATGCCCTGGCGGCCGCTCGCGGAATCGAAGAGTTCAATGCCGTGCTCGCGGCAGTTGGCCTCCAGCGTTTCCACCATCTCTTCGGCGAGCGGGTCGCGGAAGGGCCGCGCGTGCGAATCGGTCGGCATGATGTGGTCGATGGTGGCGAAGGTGCGCTGCGGGAAACGCACGCGGAGGCCCATCTCGCGCAGCATGGCGAAGGCCTGGGGGCTGGTTACCTCGTGCACCAGGTGCAGGCCGATGAAAAGCTGGGCCTGGCCGTCCGGCAGCACGCGCACCGTGTGCGCGTCGAACACCTTGTCAAAGAGATTGCGGGGGCTTGCTTCCATGGGGTGGATGTTAGCAGAAGCGGGCCGAGCGGCTATGCTGGGGCAATGAAACTTCTACACACCGCACACGTCCCGCCGGGCGATGGCCCGTTCCCCACCATCGTGGCCCTTCACGGCTTTGGCGCCTCGGCGCACGACCTGTTCGGCCTTGCGCCCATCCTGCACGGGGGCGGCGCCCTGGTGCTGTGCCCGCAGGGGCCGATGGCCTACCAACTGGCCCCGGAGCAGGCCCCGGGCATGGTGGGTTATAGCTGGTGGCCGATGCAGGCCGGGGGAGACTTTGCGCTCAGCCACCTGGACGAGGCGCGCAAACTGGTGGAGGAGTTCATGGAAGAAGCGCAGCAGCGCTACCCCATCGACCCGCGCAAAATCGTAATGATGGGCTTCAGCCAGGGCGGCATTCTCGCCTACGACCAGGCGCTGCGCAGCCCAGAGCGCTATGCCGGTTTGGTCGCACTTTCCAGCGTGCTGCCCGGTGTGCTGGACAAATCCATCCCCGGCCAGGAAGCGCAGGAAAACCTCCCGGCGCTGATCATCCACGGCAGCAAGGACCCGATGATTCCCGTAGCGAGCGCCCAGGAATCGCGCCAGGCGCTGCTTCGCCGCAAGCTCAACGTGCAGTACCAGGAATACCCGATGCAGCACGAAATCAGCCAGGAGGCGTTGGTGACTTTGGTCAAGTGGCTCGAAGAGCGGGTGTTCAACCTGATCCAGTTGGCCTGAGGGAAGGGGCGGCGGGCGCGGGCCGGGCATGAAGAAAATCTTCGTCAACGACCTGATGCAGCAGGGCTACACCTACACCTGCACCCAGCCCGCGGGCAGGAACTTCGCTAAAGACTTCAAGCCGGAACTCACACCGAGGGAGATGCTGGAGCTGGGCGTGTTCGGCGGTGTGTACATGCGGGACTGCCGGGCCGAGTTCCCTGCGAGCTGGTTCAAAAGGGCCAGGCTCTCCGGCGGCAAGAAAGACAAAAAGCTGAACTGCTTCGGGGTGGATGCCAGCCAGCCGCTGCGCGTTTGGGAAGACAAAGGCTGGATAAGCGAGCACGACCCGAGGGGCTGGTTCCAGTGGTACTGCCGCTACTACATGGGCCGGAGAATCCCGGACGAAGACCGCAGGCAGATCAAAAGGTGGAGGGCCTTCAGGCGGCACATCACGCAACTCAGGAAGCACTGCCGGAAGGGCGACCTCACTTGCAGGCGCAGGCAGCGGCAGGCGCTGCTGCACTGGGCGTATGACAGCCGGAATATCTGAGGGGGTGAGCGGGGCGAGGGGCGCCAGGGAGGCATTTTCGGCGCTCGCAGGTGGGTGTTGTGCCGGGCCGGGCTGTTTTCGGGATCGGCGAAAGTCATGAAACTTTAATGCATATATACACCGACGGAGATATACATATATTAATACAGCGGCGGAACAAAAAGCGCGCGCACCGCATCGTCCAGCGCCTGCTTCACCATGCGTTCCGCCAGCCAGTCCGGTGTGTCATACTCGCCGAATTCCTTTCTTTCGCGAATGTCGATGAAGCGGTGACGGGCTTCCTTCAGTCGGTCCCGTGTACCGCCGCGCCAGTTATATTCGCGCAGGCGCCCGGCCATGTCGAGGATGGCCTGCGGCCCCTCCCGGTGTTCAAATCAGATCAAAACCTTGGCCTGGAGGGCCGACAGGGCCGACAGGCCCGGTCGGCGCGGGGTGCGGCCCACGCGGAGCGGAAAAGAGGACATTTCCAATGGGCGGAAACAGGGGACATTTCCAATGGGCGCTTACAGGCGGCGCAGGCCGGCCACCTTTTTGATGAATCGCGTGCGTTTTTACTACACTCAAAGCACGCTTTGTCGCCTTGTGCGGCGCACGGGGCTGCGCGTGATGGGAGGGTGTGCGCGTGTTCTTCTATGCGGTGACGCCCGGCTTTTATGCCGAGGCCGAGCGCAGTCGACGTCCCGAATTGGCCGGGCGACCGATCCTGGTGGGCGGCAACCCGCGCCGGGCGAACGCCCGCGTGCGCTCTGCCAGCCTGGAGGCGCGCCGTTCGGGCGTCGAAGATGGCATGGCCATGTCCGAGGCGCTGCGCCGCTGTCCCGAGGCGCGCGCGTTGCGCACCGACAGGCGCTTCTGCCAGACCCTTTCCTCGCGCCTGCAGGCGGTTTTCAGGCAGGGCTTTTTGCGCGCGGAGTCGGCCGGGCCGGGCGCCGCCTGGCTCAGCGAACCCGTC
>CAZJXU010000024.1:0-15770 GCA_964550095.1 uncultured Spirochaetales bacterium
GGGCTGGCGGAAACCGCGGGAACCATCGTGGATGAGAACGCGGACCTGGTGGGGGCATTCAGCGCGAAGGCGGCGGCGGGGAATGCGGCGGCGAGGTCCACGGCGCCGACGCCGCCGGACCCGCCTGCGGACCCTGAAGACCTCGAGTTTGCGTTTGACCTGCCCGCTGCGGGTTCCGACACGGCCACGACCGTGCCGGTGCAGGGCTTCGCCACTGCGAACGCCTGGTTTGCGGAGCGGGTGGACGACCTGCTCACCCCGGTCAGCTCGCCGCTGTGCTCGGGCGGAGCGCAGGGTGCAGGCTGCAGGTACGTGTTCGACCCGGCGCTGGCAGGCGGCGCGGCGGGCGACATCGGCCTCACGCAAAGCTCGCGCACGCGGGCGGCGCTGCGGCGCCATGCGCACCAGTCGAATACGGTGAACTACGACTACGGAACCATTACAGAGCGGAGCCCGCAGGTTGCATTCCAGGCGCTGCTGGGCGTGCGCGATGGCGGCGAAACCCTGTTCGGCTGGTGGGCCGAGGGGCGCGCGGGTACCGCTGGTACGACAGAGGTGGCGCGCTTCGGCGCCTTCGTGGGCGGGAATTACTTTGATGCACCGTACCACGATTACGACGCGCCGCTCAGCGTGACGACGATAGGCAGCAACGGCTTTGAGCCGGCGAACTCCGTGACGCTTGGCTGGACGGGGGCCTTCGTCGGCATCGATACGCGGGAGGCTGCCAGCACCTTCGGCGACACCGTGGTCGGCGATGCGGACATCGAGATTGTGACCTCGGATGTGGCGGATTACGCGGGCGTCGTCCCGGGGAATGCGGCGAGCGCGGTGACGCCCGTGCTCAGCTCTTTGGTGACGGTGAGCATTTCCGGGCTGACGTACATGGGAACCGTCACGGCCTTCCGTGATGCCACGCTGGACAATTTCACCGCCATCATGACCGGCCAGGACAGCTCCTACGCGAGCAGCGGCGGCGGGCGCACCCTGCAGGGCTTCTTCTACGGCGCCGGTTTTGCGGAAACCGCGGGCACCATCATCGACGAGAACGTGGACCTGGTGGGCGCCTACAGCGCGGAGGCCGCGGCGGGGAATGCGAATGCGCGGGCCGATGCGGCGGATGAGCCGCCGATGCCCGACCCTCCGGACGACGTCATATTCGTGTTCAACCTGCCCGCGGGCGGCACGGCGGTGACGGCCCCGGTGAACTCCGGCTTCGACGACGGGACGGGCTGGTACTCGGACCGGGTGGACGACCTGCTGGCCTCGAACACCCGGGCGCAGTGCGCGGTCGGAAACCCGGGCCTCGGCTGCAGCTTTGCGCTGGACAGCGCGGGCGCCGCGGCGTCGAACATAAACCCTGCAAGCTTCCCGATCAGCGCGCGGGCCACGCTGCGGCGCCACGCGCACCTGACCATGCCGGCGCCTTCGGTGAGCTACGACTACGGCAGCATCAGCGAGCAGAACACGCAGGCTGCATTCCGGGCGCTGCTGGGTGTGGGCGACCATTCCATGTTCGGCTGGTGGTCGGAGCGGCGCGCGGACGACACGGTGCGCTTCGGCCCCTTCGTCGGCGGCGACTGGAGCGATGCGGCCTACCACGATTACGCGCCGCCGCGCAGCGTGTTCACGCTGGGCAACGGTTTCGAGGCGGCGGGCAATGTGACGCTGAACTGGGAAGGCGCCTTCGCCGGCATCGACACGCGGGAGGAAGAAGACACCTACGGCAACACCGTGCTCGGCGATGCGGACATCAGCATTGAGACTTCTGACGTTGCGGATTACACGAACGCCGACGCGCAAAACCCGGCGACCCGGGTGACGCCGGAGCTGGTGTCCACCGTGACCGTGAACATTTCCAAGCTGCGCGACATCATCGAGGACAGTGCGTTCCGGCAGGGCGGTGAGCTTTCAGCGATCAGCGCGGTGATGACGGGGCAGGACAATTCCTTTACTGCCAGCAGCGGCGGGCAGACCCTGCAGGGCTTCTTCTACGGCGAAGGTTTTGCGGAGACCGCAGGAACGATCATCGACGAAAACGCGGACCTGGTTGGGGCCTACAGCGCGAAGGCTGCTGACGACAACGACGACCAGGAGGCCACGGCGCCTGCTGACCCGCCCGCGCCCGATCCGCCGCCGGTGATACCGCCGCTCCCGTTTGCGTTTGAGTTTGCGGAGAGGGGCATGAAGGCGACCGCCGTGCCGAAGCCGGCGACGGGGACGGGCTACGACGATGCGGACGACTGGTTCTCGGACCGGCTGGACGACCTGCTGGCTCCGGACATCTGGGCGCAGTGCGCGGGTTCTGCTTCGGGCGTCGGCTGCAGCGTCGTGGATGTGGCGAGCGGGGCCGCGGGCGGCATCGACCTTACGCAAGGTTCGCGCATGCGCGCGGCGCTGTGGCGCCACGAGCACCTGCTGCCGCTGCCGGAGAACCTGAGGCCGCCGGGATACGTCCCCGAGCCGCGCATCAACTACGACTACGGAAGACTTACCGAGCAGAGCACGCAGGCTTCATTCCAGGCGCTGCTGGGCGTGGGCGCGGGCGGCCAGACGATGTTCGGCTGGTGGGCGGAGCGGCAGGCGGGCCAGGAGGGGCCGAGCCGCTTCGGAACTTTCGTCGGCGGCTTCTACAACGACACGCCCTACCACGACTACCCCGGCCCGCGTGCGGCCACCGGGAACGGATTCATGGCGGGGCCGCGCATCAACCTGAACTGGGGGGGCGCCTTCGTCGGCCTCGATACGCGCGAAGAAGTCGGCAGCTTCGGCGACACCATCGTCGGCGATGCGCGCATTTCCATTCTCACGCTGGACATGGCCGACTACTCCGCGGCGCAGATGGCGGACCATGCACAGGGCATCACGGAAGTGCGGGTGAGCCCCGACCTGATGACCATCGTGACCGTGGCGCTGAACATGCTGCGGGATCCGACCACCGGCAATCCATTCCGGCAGCCGCACATCGTGATACGGGACATCCCGCTGACGGGCAGTTCCTACGAAGGCGGCACTGCCGACCGCTTTGTGCGGGGCTACTTCTACGGGCCGGCCCTGGAAGAGACCGCCGGAACCTTCGAGGATGACGGCGCGGACCTGGTGGGCGCCTTCAGCGCCAGTGCACGGCCCGGCAACGCCAGTACGCCGGCGCCGCTGCGGCCGGTACCGCCGCCGGGGCCGCCTCCCCCGCCCGAGCCGCCGGCGGATGTCGAGTACGCGTTCAGGCTGCCCGCGGCGGGCAGCACCGACGCCACGACTGTGACGGCGCAGGACAGCTTCACCACCGCGGACGGCTGGTTCTCGGACAGGGTGGACGACCTGCTGGCGCCGGAGACCTGGGCGCCCTGCACGGGCCAGACCCCGGGCGTCGGCTGCAGCTACGCGTTCAACCCCGCGCTCGGGCCGGAGGGCGGCGAGGCTGCAGACCTCGACCTGACGGCGGTGTCGCGCGCGCGCGCGGCGTTGCTGCGTCGCGCGCGCCAATCGACGCCCACCACCAACTACGACTACGGAACGATTCGCGAGCAGGATGCGCAGGCTGCATTCCAGGCGCTGCTGGGCGTGGGTGATGAATCGATGTTCGGCTGGTGGGCCGAGCAGCGCGCGGGCGAGGCGGCGCCCCGCTTTGGAACCTTCGTCGGCGGCAACTACAACGATGCGCCGTACCACGGTTACGCGGCGCCGCGCAGCGTGTTCACGGAGGGGGTGGAAGCGGGCGGCTTTGCGGCGGCGGGCAATGTGACGCTTAACTGGACGGGCGCCTTCGTCGGCATCGACACGCGGGAAGAAGAGACGACTTTCGGCAACACCATCATCGGCGATGCGAGCATTCGCATTGTGACCTCGGACGATGCGGATTACGCGGACGCCGACCCGCTGGACGCGGCCACTGCTGTGACGCCGGAGCTGATGTCCACCGTGACCGTGAACATCAGTGCGCTGCGGGACATGGTGGCGAGCAAGGCTTTCCGGCAGACGACGCTCCCCGCCATCAGCGCCACCCTGACGGGGCAGGCGAATGCTTATGCTGCCAGCGGCGGCGGGCAGACCCTGCAGGGCTTCTTCTACGGGCCCGGGCTGGCGGAGACCGCGGGAACCATCGTGGATGAGAACGTGGATCTCGCCGGGGCCTACAGCGCGAAGGCGGCGACGGGGAACGCGGGCGCCGCCGCCACGGCGCCCGACCCGCCTGACGACATCCCCTTCGCGTTTGATCTGCCCGACGTCGGTACCGGCGATGCCGAGGTGCCGATTCAGGGTTTTGCGAACGCGGACGACTGGTTCAGCGACCGGGTAGAAGACCTGCTGACTTCCCCCAACCTGCCCCGCTGCGCAGGCGGCAGCCCGGGCGCGGGATGCAGCTATACCGCGCTTGCAAGCGGCGGCGCGGGCGCGGCGCCGACTCTTGATTTGACTTCCGGCTCGCGCACGCGCGCGGCGCTGCAGCGCGGCGCGCACCAGTCCACCCCAGGGCCGGCCGTCAACTACGACACCGGCAGCATTACCGAGCAGAGCCCGAGGGAGGCGCTGCAGGCGGTGCTGGGCGTAGGCGACGAATCGCTGTTCGGCTGGTGGTGGCAGCAGCGCGCGGGCGAGAGTGCGGCCCGCTACGGCGCCTTCGTCGGGGGAGACTTCCGCGACGGGCAGTACCATAATTACGCCCCGCCGCGCAGCGTGTTCACGGGGAGCAGCGGTTTTGCGAAGGCGGGCGATGTGCACCTGCACTGGCGTGGGGCCTTCGTCGGCGTCGATACGCGGATGGGGGCAACCAGCTTCGGCAACACCATCGTCGGCGATGCGGACATCGAGATCGTGACCTCGGACGTGGCGCCTTACACGGGCGCCACGAGCGCGGTCACGCCTGTGCTCAGCTCCACGGTGACCGTGAGCATCAGCGAGCTGAAGGACCTCAACAACAGCGGCACGGCGTTCCGGATGGCCACGCTCCCCAATATCAGCGCGGTGATGACGGGCGAGGACAATTCCTACGCGAGTAGCAGCGGCGGGCGAACCCTGCAGGGCTTCTTCTACGGGGACGGTTTTGCGGAGACTGCGGGAACCATCGTGGACGAGAACGCGGACCTGGCCGGGGCCTACGGCGCGAAGGCGGATACCGGGAACGCGACCGAGAGGGCGGATGCGCCTGACGACATCCCCTTCGTGTTTGATTTGCCCGCCGTCGGTACCAGCGCTGCCGAGGTGCCGGACCAGGGCTTTTCGAGTGCGGACCACTGGTTCAGCGACCGGGTGGACGACCTGCTGACATCCAGCAGCCTGCTCCGCTGCGCAGGCAGCAACCCGAGTGCAGGCTGCAGCTTTGCCGCGCTTGCGAGCGGCGGCGCGTCTGCGGCGCCGACTCTGGATTTGACTTCCGGCTCGCGCACGCGCGCGGCGCTGCAGCGCAGCGCGCACCAGTCGCCTTCGGTGAACTACGACACCGGCAGCATTACGGAGCAGAGCCCGAGGGTTGCATTCCAGGCGGTGCTGGGCGTGGGCGACGAATCGCTGTTCGGCTGGTGGTGGCAGCGACTCGCGGGCGAGAGTGCGGCCCGCTACGGGGCCTTCGTCGGGGGCGACTTCCGCGACGCGCCGTACCACAATTACGCCCCGCCGCTCAGCGTGTTCACGGGGAGCAGCGGCTTTGGGGCGGCGACAGATGTGACGCTTAGCTGGGCGGGCGCCTTCGTCGGCGTCGATACCAGGGAAGGAAACATGGACACCTTCGGCGACACCGTGGTCGGCGATGCGGACATCGAGATCGTGACTTCGGACGTGGCGGATTACATGGGCGCCACGAGCGCGATCACGGCGGTGCTCAGCTCCACGGTGACCGTGAGCATCAGCGCGCTGAAGTACATGGGAACTACCGCGGACTTCCGTCAAACCACGCTCCCGGACATCACCGCCGTGATGACGGGCCAGGACAATTCCTACGCTGCCAGCAGCGGCGGACGCACCCTGCAGGGCTTCTTCTACGGGGACGGTTTTGCGGAGACCGCGGGAACCATCGTGGATGAAAACGCGGACCTCGCCGGGGCATTCAGCGCGAAGGCGGATGCCGGAAACGCGGATGCGCGCGCCACGGCGGCGGACCCGCCGGCGGAGCCCGATCCGGCGCCCGACCTCATGTTCGTGTTCGCCCTGCCCGAGGCGGGCATGAACGATGATGCGGGCGACGACAACGAGGTAACGGTCCCGACCGACTCCGACTTCGACGATGCGGAGGGCTGGTTCTCGGACCGGGTGGACGACCTGCTGAACCCGCGTAGCTGGGCGCCGTGCACGAGCGGCACGCCGGACGCGGGCTGCAGTTTTGCGGAGCTGGCGAGCGCGGCGGGCGTTGCGACGGACATCGATGTTTCGCGGCGTACGCTCACGCGTTCGGTGCGGCGGCGCTACGAGCACCTGATACCGCCGGTTGCTTCGGACGCTCCCGTGGGCACGCAGCCGATGCCGGGCACGCCCTACGACTACGGCGTCGTCAGCGAGCAGAACACGCAGGTTGCATTCCATGCGCTGCTGGGCATTGGCGACGAATCGCTGTTCGGCTGGTGGTCTTCGCTTCGTGCGGACGACACGATGCGCTACGGGGCCTTCGTGGGCGGGCGCGTGGGCAGCGAGGCGTATCACGATTACGCCGCGCCGGGCAGCGTGTTCGCGCGGGGCAACGGCTTTGAAAAAGCGGGCGATGTGACGCTTAGCTGGACGGGCGCGTTTGTCGGCATCGATACGCGGGAGGAAAACACGGACACCTTCGGCGACACCGTGATCGGCGATGCGGAAATCACCATTGAGACGACGGACGTGGCGGATTACACGGGCATCGACCTGGCGGACATGTCAACTGCCGTGACGCCCGAGCTGATGTCCACCGTGACCGTGAGCATCGATGCGCTGAAGTACCTGGACCTGGTAAGGGGGGAGGAGGACGACGACGCGGACTTCCGTGCGACCGAGCTTTCCGACTTCACGGCCGTGATGACGGGGCAGGACCGTTCTTATGCTGCCAGCGGCGGCGGGCGCACCCTGCAGGGCTTCTTCTACGGCGCCAACCTGGAGGAAACCGCGGGAACCATCGTGGATGAGGGCGTGGACCTGGCCGGGGCCTTCAGCGCGGAGGGCGCGAGCGGGAATGAGGCTGCGCGGGCCACGCCGCCTGCTGCGCCGATGTTCCCGACGCCCGACCCGCCCGCCAACATCGAGTTCGCGTTTGGCCTGCCCACGATGGGCGGCGCTGCGGTGACGGCGCCGAGCGGCTCCGGCTTCACCGCGGACGGCTGGTTCGCGGACCAGGTGGACGACCTGCTGGCCTCCAGCACCTGGGCGGCCTGCACGGGCGCGGCGCCGGGCGCCGGCTGCAGCTTTGCGGACCTGGCGAGCGGGCGCGGCGCCGCTCCCGAGCTGGGCCTGACGGATGGCGGGCGCACGCGCGCGGCGGTGCGGCGCTACACGCAGCAGACTTCGGTGAACTACGACATCGGGAGCATCAGCGCGCAGAGCCCGCAGGCCGCAGTGCGGGCTGTGCTGGGCGTCGGCGATGAATCGATGTTCGGCTGGTGGGAAGAGAAGCAGGCAGACTCGGCGCTGCGCTACGGAGGCTTCGTCGGCGGCAACTACAACAGCGCGCCCTACCACGATTACACGCAGCCGGGCAGCGTGTTCACCGCGGGCAGCGGCTTCGCCAGGGGAACTGCCGTGACGCTGAACTGGGCGGGGGCCTTCGTCGGCGTCGATACGCGGCAGGAAAGCACCGGCACCTTCGGCAACACCATCGTCGGCGATGCGCGCGTCCAGATTGTGACCTCGGACATGGCGAATTACGATGACGCCGACGACCAGGATGCGGCGACTGCGGTGACTCCCGTGCTCAGCTCCGCGGTGACGGTGAGCCTCTCTGCGCTGATGGACCGCACGGATGGCGGAAACTTCCGGAGCCAATCGATTTCCGGCTTCAGCGCGGTGATGACGGGGCAGGACAATTCCTACAGCGGCAGCGGCGGCGGACAGTCGGTGCAGGGCTTCTTCTACGGAGACGATCTTGCGGAGACCGCGGGGATCATCGTCGATGAGAACGCGGACCTGACGGGGGCATACAGCGCGAAGGCTGCGACGGCGAACGAGGCGGCGCGCTCCACGCCGACGACGCCGCCGGCGGCGACCAACCTGGTGTTCGTGTTTGACGACTTTCCCGATGCGGGCAACACCCCCGCCACGACTGTGCCGGCGCAGGGCGATTTCACTACCGCGAACGGCTGGTTCGATGACCGGGTGGACGACCTGCTCACTCCGATCAGCTCGCCGCTGTGCTCGGGCGGCGCTTCGGGCGCGGGCTGCAGGTACGTGTTCGAGCCGGCGCCGGCGGGCGGCGCAGCGGGCGACATCGGCATCACGCAGCGTTCGCGCACGCGGCGGGCGCTGCTGCGCTACGAGCACCTTTCCGACCCGAGGCCGGCAGTGAACTACGACTACGGACGCATTACCGAGCAGAGCCCGCAGATTGCGTTCCGGGCGCTGCTGGGCGTAGGCGATGAATCGCTGTTCGGCTGGTGGTCGGAAAGCCGCGCGGGCACGGACGCGGACCGCTACGGCGCCTTCGTGGGCGGCAACTACAGCGATGCGCCCTACCACGACTACGCCCCGCCGCGCAGCGTGGCGGAGCGGAGCAACGGCTTTTTCGCGGCGGGCGACGTCAGCCTGCGCTGGCGGGGCGCCTTTGTCGGCATCGACACGCGCGAGGAAGAACTGACTTTTGGCAACACCATCTTCGGCGATGTGCTGGTCGATATCGTGACTTCGGATGTTGCGGACTACACGAACGCCGACCCGCTGAACGCGGCCACCGAGGTGACTCCCGTGCTCGGCTCCACGGTGACCGTGACCATCGGCGTGCTGCAGGACGTCATCGAGGATGAGAACTTCCGGACCCGGACGCTGGACCCGATCCGCGCGGCGCTCACGGGCAGTTCCTACAGGGGCAGCGGAGGCGGGCGAACCCTGCAGGGCTTCTTCTACGGGGAGGGCTTTGCGGAGACCGCGGGCACGATGATCGACGAGAACGTGGACCTGCTGGGTGCATTCAGCGCGAAGGCCGAAACGAGCAACGCAGGCAGGCGGGCCACACCGGCGCCTGCGCTGCCGGAGCCGCCGGCGCCCGAGCCGCCCGCCAACATCGAGTTTGCGTTCGCCGTGCCCACGGGCGGACCGGGTGTGCCGACGCCGCTGGGCTACGACAGCGAAGACGCCTGGTTCTCGGACCAGGTGGACGACCTGCTGGCGCCCGTCACCTGGACGCAGTGCGCAGGCGCCGCTTCGGGCGCCGGCTGCAGCTTTGCGCTGGACAGCGCGGGCGCGCCGCAGGCGGATGTTGACCCGGCGAGTTTCCCGAGCAGCGCGCGGGAGGCGCAGCGGCGCAAGGCGCACCTGCCGAATCCTGCGCCCGCTGTTAGCTACAACTACGGAACCATCGGCGCGAGGAGCCCGCAGGCCGCATTCCAGGCGATGCTGGGCGTGCACGATGACGGCGCCTCGCTGTTCGGCTGGTGGGCGGAACGGCGCGCGGACGACACGATGCGCTACGGCGCCTTCGTGGGCGGCCATTACAACGATGCGGCCTATCACGATTACACGGCGCCGGGCAGCGTTGCGGCGATGAGCAGCGGCTTTGCGAAGGCGGGGAGCGTGAAGCTCCAGTGGGGGGGCGGCTTCGTCGGCATCGACACCCGCGAGGAAGCCACGACCTACGGCAACACCGTGCTCGGCGATGCGTATATCGGAATTGAGACCTCGGATGTTGCGGATTACTCGAATGCCGACCCGCAGAACGCGGCGACCCGGGTGACGCCGGAGCTGATGTCGCGCGTGACCGTGAACATCAGTGCGCTGCGCGACATCATCACGCGCCTGGACTTCCGGCAGAAGACGCTCTCGAGCATCAGCGCGACGCTCACGGGCAACGCCTTTGCTGCCAGCAGCGGCGGGCAGACCGTGCAGGGTTTCTTCTACGGGGAGAACCTGGCTGAAACCGCGGGGACGATCATCGACGAGAACGCGGACCTGGCCGGGGGCTTCGGCGCCAAGGCTGACGCCGGGAATGCGAATGTGCGCGCCAATCCGCCTGCTGCGCCGCCCGCGCCCGAGCCGCCGCCGGCGATACCGCCGCTTCCCTATGCGTTTGCGTTGCCCGCGGTGGGCACCACCACCGACACGATCGTGCCACCGGGGGCGGGCTACGACAATGCGGAGGGCGAGTTCATCGACAGGGTGGACGACCTGCTGTCCCCGGAATTCTGGGATGAGTGCTTGGGCGCTACGCCGGGCGTCGGCTGCAGCTTCACCAGCGTGGCGAGCGGCGCCGCGGGCGCCATCGACTTCACGCAGAGCACGCGCACCATCACGGCGCTGCGGCGCGTCGAGCACCTGCTGCCGCTGCCGGAGCCCAGGCCGCAGGGATACGTGGTGGAGGATAGCCGGAACTACAACTACGCGAGCATGACCGAGCAGAGCCCGCAGGCTTCGTTCCAGGCGGTGTTCAGCCTGGGCAGCCAGTCGATCTTCGGCTGGTGGGCCGAGCGGCGGGCGGGCACGGAGGGGCCGAGCCGCTTCGGCGCCTTCGTCGGCGGCACCTACAACGACATGCCCTTCCACGACTACATCGACCCGCACCCGACTGCCGGGGACGGCTTCCGCGCCGGGCCGCAAGTCAGCCTGAGCTGGCGGGGCGCCTTCGTCGGCATCGATACCAGGGAAGAGGTCAGCACCTACGGCCACACCGTGGTCGGCGATGCGAACATTTCCACGCGCACCTTTGATGCGGCGGATTACAGCACGGCGCAGCGGGGCGACCTGGCGGCGGGCGTCCCGGAAGTGCGGGTGGACCCCAGCCTCACGACCATTGTGACCGTGGCCTTCAGCAGCCTGAAGTACATGATAGGGGAAGCGCATTTCCGGGAGCGGGTGATCATCTTCGATGCGCCGCTGACGGGGACGGGCAACGCCTATTCGGGCGGCGGGGTCAGCAAGTTCGTGCAGGGCTTCTTCTACGGGCCGGCGCTGGAAGAAACCGCCGGGACTTTCGCGGACGAGAGCGCCGACCTGGTGGGGGCCTTCAGCGCCGGGGCGCGGCCCTCGAACGCCAGCCTCCCGGACCCGCTGCCCGTGGTTCCGCCGCCCACGCCGGTAGCGCCGCCCGCGCCCGAGCCGCCGGCGGATGTGGAGTACGTGTTCGCGCTGCCCGCGGCGGGCGTGAACGCGGACATGGATGACGATAATGAGGTGACGGCGCAGAACGGCTTCAGCACTGCGGACGGCTGGTTTTCGGACCGGGTGGACGACCTGCTGGCGCCGGAGAACTGGGCGCAGTGTTCGGGGGGCGCCTCGGGCGTCGGCTGCAGCTTTGTGGACGTGGAAAGCGGCGCGGCAGGCGCCATCGATCTTACGCAGAGTTCGCGCATGCGCACGGCGCTGCGCCGCCACGAGCACCTGATTCCGCCGATTGAGCAGGGCGCAACCGAGCCGGGCCCGGGCACGCCCTACGACTACGGAACCATCACCGAGCAGGATACGCAGACTTCGTTCCAGGCGCTGCTGGGCGTGGGCGACCAGACGATGTTCGGCTGGTGGACCGAACAGCGCGCGGGCGAGAGCACGCCGCGCTTCGGAAGCTTCGTCGGCGGGTACTACAACGACACGCCCTACCACGACTACAGCAGCCCGCGCACCGCCACCGGGGACGGCTTCCGTGCGGGGCCGAACATCAACCTGCGCTGGGCAGGGGCCTTCGTCGGCATCGATACGCGGGAGGAAAACCCCGGCACTTTCGGCGACACCATCATCGGCGATGCGCGCATTTCCATTCTCACGCAGGACGTGGCCGACTACTCCACGGCGCAGATGGCCGACCTGGCACAGGGCATGCCGGAAGTGCGGGTGAGCCCCGACCTGATGACCAGCGTGACCGTGGAACTCAGTGCCCTGCAGAACCTGATTACGAGCGCGGCGTTCCGGCAGGCGAGCATTGAGATCCGGGACATTCCGCTGACGGGAAGCGCCTACCAGGGCGGCGACGCAAGCCGCTTCGTGCGGGGCTTCTTCTACGGGCCGGCGCTGGAAGAAACCGCCGGAACCTTCGATGATGACAACGCAGACCTCGCGGGGGCCTTCAGCGCGAAGCTGCTGCCCGGCGACCTCCCGGCGCCGCTGCCCGTGGTTCCGCCGTCCGGGTCGGACGATCCGCAGGATGTCGTGTACGTGTTCGCGCTGCCCACCGTCGGTACCGGCAGTGCGGCGGTGGAGGCGCAGGACGGCTTCACCAGCGCGAACAACTGGTTTTCCGACCGGGTGGACGACCTGCTGGCGCCGGATACCTGGGCGCAGTGCGTCGGAACGCCGGGCGTCGGCTGCAGCTTTGTGAACGTGGAGAGCGGCGCGGCGGGCGCCATCGACCTCACGCAGAGTTCGCGCACGCGTGCGGCGCTGCGACGTGTCGCGCACCTGTCTCGCACCGTGGAATACGACTACGGAACCGTTACCGAACACAGCGCGCAGACCGCGTTCCGGTCTGTGCTGGGCGTGGGCGATGAATCGATGTTCGGCTGGTGGTGGGAGCGGCGCGCGGGCACTGCGGCGCCCCGCTTCGGAACCTTTGTCGGCGGCAACTACCTGGATACGCCGTATCACGACTACGCCCCGCCGCGCAGCGTGGCGACGATGGGCAGTGGTTTCGCCGCGGCGGGCGATGTGTCTCTTGAATGGGAGGGGGCCTTCGTCGGCATCGACACGCGGGAAGAAGAAGCGACTTTCGGCAACACCATCGTCGGCGATGTGTACATAAAGATTGTGACCTCGGACGAGGCGGATTACTCCGGCGCCGACCCGCAGAACGCGGCGACTTCCGTGACGCCCGATCTGATGTCCGAAGTCACGGTGAGCATCGAGGCGCTGTTTGACCTGGTGACGGACAAGACCTTCCGGCAGGGTGGGGATATCGAAGACATCACCGCCGTGGTGACGGGCAACGCCTACGCGAGCAGCGGCGTCGGGCAATCCGTGCAGGGCTTCTTCTACGGTGAAGGTTTTGCGGAGACCGCGGGGACCATCGTGGATGAGAACGTGGACCTGGCGGGGGCCTACAGCGCGAAGGCGGAAGCCAGGAACGCGAGGGAGCGCGCCGCGGCGCCGGCTGCGCCGGTCATCCCGGAGCCTCCGGCGCCCGAGCCGGAGCCCAACGTCGAGTACGTGTTCGAGCTGCCCGCGGTGGGCGCCGCCGCCGACAACACGATCGTGACGCCGCCGCGGGGCTACGACGATGCGGACGGCTGGTTTGTAGATAGGGTGGACGACCTGCTGGCCCCGGAGTTCTGGGATGAGTGCACGGGCCAGAGCCCGGGCGTCGGCTGCAGCTTCACCAGCGTGGCGAGCGGCGCCGCGGGCGACATCGACTTCACGCAGAGCACGCGCACCATCACGGCGCTGCGGCGCGTCCAGCACCTGCTGCCGCTGCCGCTGGGCCAAAGGCCGCCGGGATACGTGGTGGAGGATAGCCGGAACTACAACTACGCGAGCATGACCGAGCAGAGCCCGCAGGCTTCGTTCCAGGCGGTGTTCAGCCTGGGCAACCAGTCCATTTTTGGCTGGTGGGCGGAGCAGCAGGCGGGCGGCGAGCCGCGCTTCGGCGCCTTCGTCGGCGGCTACTACAACGACATGCCCTTCCACGACTACATCGACCCGCACCCGACTGCCGGGGACGGCTTCCGGGCGGGCGAGCAAGTCAGCCTGAGCTGGCGGGGCGCCTTCGTCGGCATCGACACCAGGGAAGAGGTCGGCACCTACGGCCACACCGTGGTCGGCGATGCGAACATTTCCACGCGCACCTTTGATGCGGCGGATTACAGCACGGCGCAGATGGCCGACCCGGCGGCGGGCGTTCCGGAAGTGCGGGTGGACCCGAACCTGATGACCGTCGTGACCGTGCATTTCAGAAACCTGAAGTACATGATAGGGAACGCGCATTTCCGGGAGCGGGTGATCATCTTCGACGCCCCGCTGACGGGGACGGGCAACACCTACTCGGGCGGCGGGGTCAGCAAGTTCGTGCAGGGCTTCTTCTACGGGCCGGCGCTGGAGGAAACCGCCGGGACTTTCGTGGATGACGACGCGGACCTGGTGGGGGCCTTCAGCGCCAGGGCGCGGCCTTCGAACGCCGATCTCCCGGATCCGCTGCCTGTGGTTCCGCCGCCCGCGCCGGTAGAGCCGCCGGGGACGGGGCCGGGGGCGCCCGATCCGGCGCCGGACGTGGCGTTTGCATTCAGACTGCCTGCGGAGGGCGTGAACGCGGAGGCGGGCGACGACAACGTGGTGACGGCGCAGGACGGCTTTTCCACGGCGGCCGGCTGGTTTTCGGACCGGGTGGACGACCTGCTGGCGCCGGAAACCTGGACGCCCTGCTCGGGCCAGGCCACCGGCGTCGGCTGCGGCTACGTGTTCAACCCCGCAGGCGGGCCGGAGAGCGGCGAGGCCTCGGGCCTGGACCTGACGGCGGGAACGCGCATGCGCGCGGTGCTGCGGCGCTACGAGCACGTGATCCCGGAGCCTGTGATGGCGGGCGCCGAGCCGGGCCCGGGCAGGGCCTACGACTACGGAACCATCAGCGAGCAGGATGCGCAGGCTGCATTCCAGGCGCTGCTGGGCGTGGGCGAAGAGACGATGTTCGGCTGGTGGACCGAGCAGAGCGCGGGCGAGGGCACGCCGCGCTTCGGAACCTTCGTCGGCGGCAACTACAACGATGCGCCGTATCACGACTACGCCCAGCCGGGCAGCGTGGCGACGATGAGCAGCGGCTTTGCGGCGGCGGGCAACGTGACGCTGAACTGGGCGGGCGCCTTCGTCGGCATCGACACGCGGGAAGAAGAAGACACCTACGGCAACACCATCCTGGGCGATGCGAACATTACCATTGTGACCTCGGACCTGGCGCCTTACGCGGGCGCCACGAGCGCAGTGACGCCGGTGCTCAGCTCCACGGTGACCGTGAGCATCAGCGAGCTGTACGACATCATCGGGGGCAAGGCCTTTCGCGAGACCGAAATGGGCAGCATAACAGCACTGGACGACATCACGGCGGTGATGACGGGGCAGGACAACGCTTATGCTGCCAGCGGCGGCGGGCGAACCCTGCAGGGCTTCTTCTACGGGCTGGGCCTGGCGGAGACCGCGGGCACCCTCGTCGATGAGAACGTGGACCTGGCCGGGGCCTACAGCGCGGCGGGCGCGAGCGGGAATGCGGGCAAGATGGCCACGGCGGCGCCGGCGCTCGATGAGCTGGCGGACATCGAGTTTACGCTTGAGCTGCCCGCGGCAGGTACGGGCGATGATGAGGTGACGGCCCCGGCCAACTACGACGCCAATGCGGACAACTGGTTCTCTGACCGGCTGGACGACCTGCTGGCGCCGGACGCCTGGGTGCAGTGCTCGGGCCAGGCGCCGGGCGTCGGCTGCACCTACGTGTTCAACCCTGCCTTCGGGCCGGAGACCGGCGAGGGCGCGGGGCTGGATCTTACGGCGGAGTCGCGCACGCGCGAGGTGCGGCGGCGCTACGAGCACCTGGTTCAGCCGGCGGATCCCCCGGGCTCGGAGCCGAACCCGAGCCGATACTACAGCTACGGCACGGTCACGGAGTCGGGCGCGCAGACTGCAATGCAGGCGATACTGGGCGTGGGCGACACCTCCATGTTCGGCTGGTGGGAGCAGTGGGACAGCCCGACGGAGCGGCGCTTCGG
>CAZJXU010000025.1:0-2209 GCA_964550095.1 uncultured Spirochaetales bacterium
AGCGTCTCGCCAATTTCGGCAGGTGCCTGACTTACCAACGGACGTGGCCGGGTACCGCCGCGAAGCGGTGGGGCCCGGCCCTATCGGCCACGAAACACTCAGCATTTCCGCACATCTGAAGCGATTCTATCGCAATCCAAAATTCCGTAAGCCCAGCCTCACGTACAGCCTCCGGCCCTCTCGGCCACGGGCCGGATCAGTCTCTGCCAAGACCCGTATGTTCCTTCAATGTCTCGCCGATCGCAGCAGGAGAAGGCGAAACGGCCACGCCCGCCGCTTCCAGCGCGGCGATCTTGTCTGCTGCGCGCCCCTTGCCGCCTGCGATGATGGCCCCGGCGTGTCCCATGCGCTTGCCCGGCGGCGCGTTCAGACCGGCGATGTAGGCGACCACCGGCTTGGAAACGCTTTGCTCGATGAAGCGCGCGGCTTCTTCTTCGGCAGAGCCACCAATTTCGCCGATCATCACCATCGCCTCGGTCTCCGGGTCGGCTTCAAAGAGCGCCAGCGCATCCCGGAACTGGGTACCTATCACGGGGTCGCCTCCGATGCCGAGGCAGGCGGACTGGCCGATGCCGAGGCGCGAGAGCTGGTCCACCGCTTCGTAGGTGAGCGTGCCCGAGCGCGACACCACGCCGACCGGGCCAGGCTTTGTGATGTCTGCAGGCATGATGCCGATGCGGCACTGCTCCGGCACGACCAGGCCCGGACAGTTCGGACCGACCAGGCGCGTGCCACTGCCGCACAGCGCACGCTTGGCGCGCGCCATGTCGAGGGTGGGGATGCCCTCCGTGATGCACACCACCAGCTCGATGCCGGCTTCCGCCGCCTCCAGCACGGCGTCCGCAGCGCCCGGGGGCGGCACGAACACGACAGAGGCGTCGGCGCCGGTGGCTGCGCGCGCTTCCGCCGCGGTTTCAAACACCGGGATGCCGTCGATTTTCGCGCCGCCCTTGCCCGGGTGCACGGCGCCCACCACCTTTGTGCCGTAGGCCAGCGAGCGCTCGGCGTGAAAGCGGCCCATGCGGCCCATGCCCTGCACCAGCAGCTTCGTCTCGCGGCTCGCCAGGATCGCCATCTCAGGCGCGCCCCGCTGCGGCCACCGCCTTTTCCGCCGCTTCGCGCAGCGTTTCGGCAGGCGTGATGTCGAGCGCGCTCTCGGACAGAATGCGTCGCCCCTCTTCGGCATTGGTGCCCTGCAGGCGCACCACCAGCGGCACGGAAACGCCCAGCTCGGCCGCGGCAGCCGTAACGCCTTCCGCGATCAAGTCGCAGCGCACGATGCCGCCGAAAATGTTGACCAGGATCGCATTCACCTTCGGGTCGCGCAGAATCAGCTTGAAGGCCGCGGCAACCTTTTCCTTGTCCGCCCCGCCGCCGGCGTCAAGGAAGTTGGCGGGCGCGCCGCCGCACAGCGTGATCATGTCGAGGGTGGCCATGGCCAGGCCCGCGCCGTTCACCATGCAGCCCACCGAGCCCTCGAGCCCCACGTAGGCGAGGTCGATTTCGGCGGCCTCGCGTTCGCGCGGGTCTTCTTCTTCGGGGTCGCGCAGGGCTGCGATGTCGGGATGCCGGAAAAACGCGCCTTCGTCGAAGTTGAACTTGGCGTCGAGCGCCAGCAGGGCGCCGGCCCCGTCCACCACCAGCGGGTTGATCTCGACCAGCGAGGCGTCCTTTTGCAAGAAGAGTTCGAACAGGCGCGAGAGGAAGGGCTCAAGCGCCCTGGCCGTTTCGCCTTCCAGCGCAAGCGCGCGCGCGGCGCGGCGCAGGTGGTAGGGGCGAAGGCCCAGGTTCGGATCGACCAGCAGCGTGTGGATTTTCTCCGGCGTCTTTTCGGCGACCGCTTCGATGTCCATGCCGCCCTCGGTGGAGAGGATCACGGCGAACTGTTCGCTGGCGCGGTCCAGCGTGATGGCCAGGTACAGCTCGCGGGCGATCTCGCCGGCCTGCTCCACGTACACCTTGCGCACGCGCTTGCCCTCTGCGCCGGTCTGGGGCGTCACCAGGGTCATGCCGATCATGTCCTGCGCCAGCGCCGCGGCCTCTTCCGGGGTTTTGGCGAGCTTGATGCCGCCGCCCTTGCCGCGCCCGCCCGCGTGCACCTGCGCTTTCACCACCACGCGCCCGCCAAGCGTGCGCGCCTGCGCCTCGGCTTCTTCGGCGCTCTGCGCAACGCCGCCGCGCGGAACGGCCACGCCGCCTTCGCGCAGCA